>JBBQIE010000034.1:0-10742 GCA_038324625.1 Anaerolineae bacterium
TTTTCGGCCCAGGAGGGGATGAACCAGGGCTCGGTGGGCGGGGAAGTACTGGGACATGAGGCTGACCGGGACCTCCGGCGACAGGTTCTCGGCGATCCAGCGAAGTACCTCGGCCGTCTGGGACAAGTCGTGGGGCAACACCAGGTGGCGGATCACCAGGCCCCGCGCGGCGATGCCCTCCGCGTCCGTCTCCAGCCTGGTGCCAACTTGGCGGGCCATCTCCCGCAGGGCGGCCCGGTTGGCCTCTACGTACCCGGGCATCGCCGACACCTCGGCGGCGACGACATCGTCGGCGTACTTGGCATCGGGGAGATAGATGTCCACCACGCCGTCCAGCAGCCGTAAGGTCTCCACCGTTTCGTAGCCGCTGCTGTTGTAGACCAGGGGCAGACGGAAGCCCCGCTCGGCGGCCGTCACCAGGGCCCGCAGGATGGCGGGCACGAAGTGGGTGGGGGTGACCAAGTTGACGTTGTGGCAGCCGCGTCGCTGAAGCTCCAGCATCATCCCCGCCAGGCGCTGGACGGTGACCGGCCGGCCCACGCCCAACTGGCTGATGGGGTAGTTCTGGCAGAAGAGGCAGCGCCCGGTGCAGCCGCTGAAGAAAATGGTGCCGGAACCACGGGAGCCGCTGATGGGCGGCTCCTCCCCGTGGTGGACGTTCCAGGAGGCCACCACCGGCTCCGCCTCCATCCGGCACACGCCCAGCTGCCCGGCCAGTCGGTTGACCCCGCAAGCGCGGGGGCAGAGCCGGCACGCCGTCAGCGAGGCCCAAGCAGCCTTCGCCCGACGCGCCAGCTCCCCCGAACGGTGGAGGGCAACGTAGCTCGGTTCCATGGGCTAGAAGGACTCAGCCACAGAGGCACAGAGACACGGAGGAAAAGCAGGGGAAAAGGAGAGACTATGCATGTCTCCCCATCCTTTCAGGCCAACCCATGTGTCCCTAGTCCCCATGCTCTTCTTCTCTCTTTGCTTTGCGCCTTAGCGTCTTTGCGTGAGGCCCTCCCCCCGTCCCACCTAGCGCCGGGCCTTGGCGGGGCTCCGCATCTGCCACAGGCGCTCCCACTCCGGCTGATCGCCGCTGGGCAGCTGATCGCGAAGCTCCCGAATCTGGTCCCGCAAGGCGGCGGCCTTCTCGAACTCGAGCTCGGCAGCGGCGGCCCGCATGGCCTTCTCCAGCTCCTCGATGGTGCGCTCGATGTCGCCCTCGGGCACCTCGCTCAGGTCCACGTTGTACTCGGCCTTCTCCTCCGCCACCTTCACTCGCTCGGTGAGGTCGTGGATGGCCTTGATGATGCTGGTGGGCTCGATGCCGTGCTCCTCGTTGTAGGCCATCTGGATGGCGCGACGGCGATTGGTCTCGCCGATGGCCCGAGTCATGGAATCGGTCATGACGTCGGCGTAGAGAATCACCTGACCGTTCAGGTGCCGCGCCGCCCGGCCGATGGTCTGGATCAGGGCCGACGCCGAGCGCAGGAACCCCTCCTTGTCCGCGTCCAGGATGGTCACCAGGGAGACCTCGGGGAGGTCCAGGCCCTCACGCAGGAGGTTGATCCCCACCACGATGTCGTACTTGCCCAGGCGCAGGTCTCGCAGGATCTCGATCCGCTGGAGGGTGTCTATCTCGCTGTGCAGGTAGTGTACCTTGAAGTTGAGCTCCGCCAGGTAGTCCGACAGGTCCTCGGCCATGCGCTTGGTGAGGGTGGTCACCAGGGCCCGCTCGCCCCGGTCCACCCGCTCCCGGATCTCCCCCACCAGGTCGTCAATCTGTCCACGGGTCGGTCGCACCACTACCTCCGGGTCAATCAGCCCGGTGGGACGGATGATCTGCTCCACCACCTGGGCGGATCGCTCCAGCTCGTAGGCTGCTGGGGTGGCCGTAGTGTAGATCACCTGGTTCACCGTGGTCTGCCACTCCTCGAAGCGGAGGGGGCGGTTGTCCATGGCCGAGGGCAGGCGGAAGCCGAAGTCCACCAGGACCTCCTTGCGGGACCGGTCCCCGTTGTACATCCCTCGGATCTGGGGGATGGTCATGTGCGACTCGTCCACGATGGTGAGGAAATCGTCCGGGAAGTAGTCCAGGAGGGTCCAGGGACGCTCGCCGGGCTTGCGCCGGGCCAGGTGCCGGGAGTAGTTCTCGATCCCGGAGCAGTAGCCCATCTCGCTCAGCATCTCCATGTCGTAGCGGGTGCGCATCTCCAGCCGCTGCGCCTCCAGAAGCTTGTCCTGAGAGCGAAGCTCCGCCACCCGCTCCAGCATCTCCTTCTCGATATCGGCCAGGGCGTCGTTGAGGACGGCGGCGTTGGTGACGAAGTGCCGGGCCGGGAAGATCTGCACCGACGGGTGCTCCTTGAGGATCTCCCCGGTGAGGGGATCCAGCTCGGCGATGCGCTCCACCTCGTCGCCCCAGAACTCCAGCCGGAACACAGTATCCCGGTAGGCGGGGAAGATGTCCACGGTGTCGCCGCGCACCCGGAAATCGCCGCGTCCGGGGGCCACGTCGTTACGATCGTAGTAGATGGCCACCAGGTGCCGGAGCAGGGTATCGCGCCGAAGAGTCTGGCCGCGAGCCAGGTTGATGACGTCCCCGCCGTACTCGTCCGGGGAGCCGATGTTGTAGATGCAGGAGACGCTGGCGACGATAATCACGTCCCGGCGGGTCATGAGGGCCTCGGTGGCCGCCAGCCGTAGTTTCTCGATCTCGTCGTTGATGGAGGCATCCTTCTCGATGTAGGTATCGGTGCGGGGGATGTAGGCCTCCGGCTGATAGTAGTCGTAGTAGGAAACGAAGTACTCGACAGCGTTGTCGGGGAAGAACTCCCGAAACTCGGAGTATAATTGGGCGGCCAGGGTCTTGTTGTGGGCCAAGACCACGGTGGGTCGGCCCACGGCGGCGATGACGCTGGCCATGGTGAAAGTCTTGCCGCTGCCGGTGACCCCCAGCAGGGTCTGATCCCGGTAGCCGGCGTCCAGGCCGCTGACCAACTGCTCGATGGCCTGAGGCTGATCGCCGGTCGGACGATAGGGAGCAACCAGGTTGAACTCGGCTCTTTCAGACAACTTCTGCCATCCTCAAGTGGTTTTTTGGAGAAAGGGTTTACCTTTCAGTATAGCATTTCCTGGCAGGAAAGGGGAATCCCAGCACGGTCGGGGAGGGATTGGCCACAGAGGCACTGAGACCCAGAGGAAGGAAAGGCCCACCGACTTTCGGGCAGTCCCGCGCGTGGGCGCCTCTAGGCGCGGTCGGGCGCGAGATACTACCCCATCGCTCCCATTCTGCTTTTCCTCTGTGCCTCCGTGTCTCTGTGGCCAGTCCCCCGCCCCTGCCCAGGCTCGACACGCACTGGGCCACAGGTCGCAGTTGTAAAATGGACGCGCGGCCATTATCCTTGACCAAACTGTTAGTTTTTGGGGAGGCGCCGGCGACCAAGCCGGTCTCGCCTCCAAAGAGCACTTTGAAGGGTCGCGTCGAAGCTATGAGATTTCAAGGAGGCTCACGCGTGGATATCATCAAGGTATCGGCCCGGTCTCGATCAACATCAGTAGCAGGAGCCATAGCCGGGGTTGTCAGAGAGCATCAGCTCGCCGAGGTGCAGGCCATCGGGGCCGGGGCGGTGAACCAGGCGGTCAAGGCGGTGGCCATCGCCCGCGGTTACCTGGCCCTCGACGGCATAGACGTGATATGCATACCGGCATTCGTCGAGGTGGAGATTGATGGTCAGGAGCGCACGGCGGTGAAGTTGACTGTAGAGCCTAGATGACCCCGGCCGCCGATCTGCATACCCACACCAGCGCCTCAGACGGCCTGCTGAGCCCGACGGAGCTGGTGACCCGCGCCGGGAGCGAGGGGCTGCGGGCCCTGGCCATCACCGATCACGACACTACCGAGGGCATAGAAGAGGCTCTACAAGCGGCCCAGGGCCTTCCCATGCTCCTGATCCCCGGGGTGGAGCTCAACGCTCGCACCCCCCACGGTGAGGCCCACATCCTGGGTTACTTCCTCGATCCAGAGGACCGGACCCTCACCCGGCGCCTCCAGCGTCGCCGGTCGGCGCGGGACCAACGCGGGGAGGCCATCATCAAGCGCCTGGAGGGCTTGGGCATCCGCTTGTCCTGGAGTCGGGTCCTGGATATCGCCAATGGCGGCAGTGTCGGCCGGCCCCACGTGGCCCGCGCCCTGGTGGAGGCCGGCTACGCCCCCGATGTGGATGGCGCTTTCCGGGAGCTGATCGGCAAGGGCGCCCCCGGCTACATCCCCACCCCGTCGCTGGAGGCCGAGGTGGCGGTCCGCTGGATCTTGCAGGCGGGAGGGGTCCCGGTGCTGGCCCACCCGATGCACGTGCTTCAGGCATTGCCCTCTCTCATGAGGGCGGGCCTGGTGGGCCTAGAGGTCTACTACGGGGCCTACTCCCCCGAGGATATCGCCTTCCTGGCGGGCACGGCAGAGCGGTTGGACCTGCTGCAGACCGGGGGCACGGACTTCCACGGCAACGCGGTCATGACCACCGGCGGGCTGGGGAGCGCCCCCCTGCCCTGGGAGAACGTGGAGCGATTGCTGGAGTACGAACGGGACCGGGTGCGAGCCGTTAGCGGCTGACCGTCCGCCTCACTGGCGACGGCCTCGCCCCCGCCGGCCCCCGTCGGCGGCGACTTCCACCTCTGCCTCCTCGGAGGAGACCTGGATCCTGCGGTCGTCCTCGAGCCGGACGTACACCGTCTCGGTGATGACGTTGACGTCAGTGACGATGCCCGGCCCTTCAGGGGTGCGTACCTGGTCGCCCCGACCCGGCATCTTGGCTCGCATCTCGGTGTAGTAATCGTCCTCGTAGGCCAGGCAGCAGAGGAGCCGTCCGCAGGCCCCGGAGATCTCCAGGGGGTTGAGGGAGAGGTCCTGGTGCTTGGCCATGCGAATAGAGACCTTGCTGAACTCCTGGAGCCAATCGCGACAGCAGAGCAGCCGCCCGCAGACCCCCAGGTCCCCGGCCATCTTGGCCTGGTCGCGCACCCCCACCTGGTGCAGGTCTATGCGGGTGCGGAAGGTGCGGGCCAGAGATCGGACCAAATCCCGGAAGTCCACCCGGCCCTCGGAGGTGAAGTAGAAGAGCAGCCGGCTGCCGTCGTAGTTGAACTCGGCCTGGAGGAGCTTCATCGGCAGGCGATACTCGGCCGCCATCTCCCGGCAGCGTTGCAGAGCCTCCGGCTCTCGGCTCTGCCAGCGGTTCATCTCGAAGACCTCGCGGGCGGTGGCCCGACGGGTCACCATCTTCAGCTCCCCCACGATGTCCCCGGGGGCCACCTGCATAGGTCCTTGAACCACCGAGCCCACATCGCGGCCCCGGCTGGTGTCCACCAAGACGTAATCCCCGGGTACGAGGTCGGGAAGGTCCTCGCAGCCGAAGTAGTATGGTTTGGTGCTGGGTCGGAACCGAACTGCCACGATAAGGGGCATCGCCTACCGCCTTGGCTGGTTTGACAGGTGGGGCATGCGCAGCATAAGGACATTGAGGGCCAACCGCACGTTGACGTTGCGCTCGATCAGGTCCTCGATCTCGTTGAGGCTGCGCATGAAAGCGGCCGTCTTCTCGGTCGAGGGCAGGGGAAGGCTGACGGCGCGCTCCTCGGGGGGGAGGAGGTAGCCGGCCTCGGCCCCGGCGCTCGCCAGGAGTTGGTCATGCCACCAGGCCTTCCACAGCCGAAGGGTATCCAACACCTCGGCCCGATCCCGCTTGCCCAAGTCCTCGGAGTAGCGCAGCCGCTGGGCCCGCCCCTGTGTAACAAGCAAGGCCGTATCGGCCAGGTCCTGTGACCTCCGGCTCTGCAGCTCCGCATCCTCCAGGGCCCGCAAGGCCCATCCCGGTCGCCCCCCGGCCTGGACGGCCAGAGAGGCCGCCTCGCCTGGGGGCATCCCTCGCTCCACCAGGCCGTCCCGGATCTCGGCAGGCGGCACCAGCTTCAGGTTCAGCACCTGGCAGCGAGAGACGATGGTGGGAGCCAGAGCCTGCCGGTCGGAGGCGGTGAGGATGAGAATGGCATGAGCCGGGGGCTCCTCCAGGGTCTTCAGCAGGGCGTTCTGAGCCTCGCGGGTGGCGGAGTCGAACTCGGAGAGGATGCGCACCTTGAAGCAGCTCTCCCGCGGGCTGAGGGACAACTCCTCCCCCAACTCTCGCACCTGATCAATGACGAAATTGGTGGCCGCCGGCGCCACCAGGACCACGTCCTGATGCGTGCCGCGGGCGATACGAGAGCAGGAGCGGCACTGGCCGCAGGGACGAGCGCCCTCGGTGGCCTCGCAGTTGAGCAGCATCCCCAGGGTCAGCGCCAACGTGGCCTTGCCCACCTGGCGGGGGCCCAGGAACAGGTAGGAACTCCGCAGAGAGCCGGAGTCCAGTTGCTTCTTCAGGTAGTCCAGGGCCCATTGGTGGCCGATCAGCTTCATACATACATACCCGGTGAGAGGCTCGAATAGCGGCATTCTAGCATTTCGCCGGGATGGGGGAAAGGGGTGGCTGCTCGCAGGTGTGTCTCGGCTTGGGGGCCGGTTCCGGTACCGATGGCAGGCCCACGCCCGTCATGCTGAATGGAGCGCTCTTCAGCGGAGTGAAGCATCTCGTCCACGCTAGACGAGACCCTTCGGTTCCCTCAGAGCCTGCCCTGAGCCTGCCGAAGGGGTGACGGCTTCGAGGGTCTATGAGCTAATCCTGCCCCGAAAAAGAGACACACCCCTGCTCGCGGGAGCCCGCCTCAATTCGGTCGGGGCCCTGTGCAGCCTGCTTCACGACAACCTTTCGCGTTTTCGTCCCCTTTTCGTGTCGTTCGCGATCCCCCTTTCGTGTCGTTCACGATCCAAGAGCCAAACGCATCCAAACTCCGTTTTGCTCGATGCGCCCCGGCTGTGCTAGATTGCCGCATCCTTACAGGAGGTGCGCTGCATGAACCTGCTTTTCCTCTATGCTGTGAGCGGTGTTCCCGCGCAGCATTGTACGAGTGCGCCTTCTTCCAGGGGCGTCGGCTATTAGCTGACCTCACCTGACTCACCAGGCCAACAGGCCACGGGCGCACTCCCAGCCCCGTGGCCTTTTCTGTTGTCCGGAACCGGTCGCGGGGGTTCTCCCACGATCAGTTCCGCCTTTCTACGCTGTTTGGTCTGGAGACCAGCCCGTGAAGACCGCACTCCACTCATACACCCAACTCTTCGGACGGTACCTGGGCCCACACCGGGGCAAGGCCATCGCTCTCGGCCTCCTGCTGCTCGGCAGCATCGGCCTCCAGTTGGTGAACCCCCAGATCGTGCGGGGGTTCATTGACGCCGCCCAGGCCCAAGCGGATCCGAACCGGCTGGCGATGGCGGCCTTCGCCTTCCTGGGCGTGGGGCTGGCCAACCAGGTCCTCTCCATCGTCATCGCCTATCTGAGCAACGACGTGGGCTGGCAGGCCACCAACGAGCTCCGCTCCGATCTCGTGGCCCACTGTCTTTCCCTGGACATGCCCTTCCACAAGGCGCACACCCCGGGGACGATGATCGAGCGCATTGACGGTGACGTGATCTCTCTGGCCAACTTCTTCTCCCAGTTCGTGGTCCGTCTCCTGGGGAGCGCCCTCATGTTGCTGGGCATCTTGGTGATCCTCTTCCTGGAGGACTGGCGGGTGGGCCTGGGGCTGACGCTGTTCGCCCTGATGTCGCTCCTGTCCTTGGCCAAGGTCAGGGCCTACGCCGTGGACGCCTCCACCGCCGAGCGCGAGACCAGCGCTCACCTCTTCGGCTTCATCGAGGAGCGGCTCACCGGGCTGGACGACATCCGCGCCAATGGGGCGGGGGCCTACACCATGCGCCGCTTCCATCAGGTGCTGCGGAACTTCACCAGCCTCACCGGGCAGGCCGAGATCCGCCGCTCCGCCATCTGGAGCCTGTCCATGGGCCTCTTCGGGGTGGGCCGAGTGCTGGCCCTGGCCCTGGGGGCGGCCCTGTACCTCTCGGGGGCCTTCACCATCGGCACCGTCTACCTGGTCTCCTACTACATGATGATGCTCTTCCGGCCCATCGAGCAGCTGACCCAGCAGTTGCGGGACCTGCAGAAAGCGCTGGCCGGCATCGGCCGGGTGACGGAGCTCCTGCGTCTGGAGCGCATCATCCTGGACGGACCCGATGAGGGGCTGCCCTCGGGGGCCCTGGACCTGGACTTCGACGGGGTCTCCTTCACCTACGAGGACGGCGACGAGCCGGTGCTCACGGAACTCAGCTTCCGCCTGGAGCCGGGCCGGAAGTTGGGGCTCCTGGGACGCACCGGTTGCGGCAAGACCACCCTGAGCCGACTGCTCTTTCGCCTCTACGACCCTTCGGTAGGGACGCTGCGTCTGGCCGGCCGGGAGTTGCGAGGGCTGAAGCTGGAGGACCTGCGCTCGCGGGTGGGGATCGTCACCCAGGAGGTGCAGCTCTTCCAGGCCAGCGTCCGCGACAACCTCACCCTCTTCCGGGGCGGCGTCTCCGACGAGCGCCTCCTGGAGATCATCGCAGAGCTGGGCCTGCAGGAGTGGTACCTCTCCCTGCCTGAGGGTCTGGACACAGAGCTGGGCGCCGGAAGCCGGGGCCTGTCCGCCGGGGAGGCGCAGCTCCTGGCCCTGGCACGGGTGTTCCTGCGGGACCCCGGCCTCATCATCATGGATGAGCCCTCTTCCCGGCTGGATCCGGCCACGGAGAGGCTCATCGAGCGGGGCATCGAGCGCCTCTTGCAGGGCCGCACCGCCATCATCATCGCCCACCGGCTGGCCACGGTGCAGCGGGTGGATGAGATCATGATCATGGATCAGGGGCGAGTGGTGGAGCACGGCGAACGGACCGCCCTCGCCGCCGACCCGGACAGCCGGTTCAGTTTCCTGCTGCGGACCGGGATGGAGGAGTCTTTCGCATGAAGACCATACGCTACTCCCTGAGGCTGTTCTCCTACCGCCTCGGGGCCCTGATAGTCAACATCATCATCTGGAGCGCCTGGCACACCCTCCCATTGCTGGTGGGGCTGCTGACGGCCGCCTTCTTCGATTCCCTCTCGGGCGGGCAGGAGGCGGGCCTCAATGTCTGGACGGTGGTGGCCCTCATCGGCCTGGTCTACGCCGCCCGGCTGGGGGCCTTCACCATCGGCCTGCGCCGGTTTATCAGCTACTGGTATGCCATCCAGGCCCTGGTCCGGCGAAACCTGCTCAACTGGACCCTGACCGGGCCGGGCTCCCACCCGCCCACCGAGTCCGGCAGCGAGGCGGTGACCCGCTTCCGCGACGATGTCGGCGACGTGGCCGAGTACCTGGACGGCTGGTTCGACGTGACCGGCATCCTCCTGTATACCATCATCGCCCTGGTCATCATGTTCCGCGTTGACCCCGTCATCACCATGGTGGTTTCGGTGCCGGTGCTGGGCATGGTCTTGGTGAGCAACCTGACTAGCCCCCGGCTCCGGCGCTACCGCCGGGCCCACCGCGAGGCTACCAGCCGGGTGACCGGCTTCATCGGCGAGGTTTTCGGCGCCGCCCAGGCGGTGAAGGTGAGCAGCGCCGAAAAGCCGGTGCTGGATCGCTTTCGGGAGCTGAGCGAGGCCCGGCGGCAGGCCGCCCTCAAGGACGTGGTCTTCGCCGAGTTCATGAACGCCATCAACGGCAACGTGATAGACGTGAGCGTGGCGGCGGTGCTCCTCCTGGCCGGTGGGGCCATGGAGAAAGGGCGCTTCACCGTGGGCGAGTTCGCCCTCTTCATCGAGTACTTGACGGTGATCTCGAACAACATGCGCTACTTCGGCAACATGATCGTCCGCCACAAGCGGGTGCAGGTGGCCTACAAGCGCCTCAACACCTTCATCGAGGGGGCCCCGGAGGAGACCCTGATCGAGCACGGGGACCTCTACCTCCAGGGCGACCCCCCGGAGTTGGCCCCGGTCCCGAGGGCGAACGGGGACCGGTTAGCGGTGCTGGAGGCCCACGGCCTGACCCATCACTACGCCGCCGGCGGCAAGGGCATCGAGGCCGTGGACCTCCGCCTGGAGCGGGGTTCCTTCACGGTGGTCACCGGGCGGATCGGCTCCGGCAAGACCACCCTGCTGAAGGCCCTGCTGGGTCTGCTCCCCAGGGAGTCGGGGGCGGTCCTGTGGAACGGGGAGACGGTGAGCGATCCGGCCACCTTCTTCGTCCCCCCGCACAGCGCCTACACCCCCCAGGCCCCCCTGCTGGTGAGCGAGTCCCTACAGGACAACATCCTCCTCGGTCTTCCCGAGGAGGGGAGGGCCCTGGACCAGGCCATCCACCACGCGGTGATGGAGGTGGACCTGGCGGCGATGGAGAAGGGGCTGGCCACGGTGGTGGGGCCCAAGGGGGTGCGTCTCTCCGGGGGGCAGATGCAGCGGGCGGCGGCGGCGCGGATGTTCGTCCGCCGGTCGGAGCTCCTGGTCTTCGACGACCTCTCCAGCGCCCTGGACGTGGACACGGAGCGGGAGCTCTGGGAGCGGCTCTTCCGGGCCCGCGAGGAGGGCTACGCCCCCACCTGCCTGGTGGTCTCCCACCGGAGAGCCGCCCTCCGCCGGGCCGATCACATCATCGTGTTGAAGGAAGGCCGGGTGGCCGCCGAGGGCAAGCTCGACGAGCTCCGGGCCACCTGGGAGGAGATGCGGGAGCTGTGGCTGGGCGACGACGAGAGGGCGGCGGCTCCGGCCAAGATCGCGTAACTAGCCACAGAGGCACGGAGACACGGAGATCGAACAAGGTATCCT
>JBBQIE010000035.1:0-10647 GCA_038324625.1 Anaerolineae bacterium
GCGGCAGGGTGCCGAGACCCGGCTGGAGTATCTGGCCGACTGGGGGGTTGGCCCTTGCACCGATTGCGGCGCCGCCTGCTTCGCCGACGGAGTCTGCGTGAAGTCGAGGCGGGTGACGGAACTGACGGCCCTGGTGAACGCATCCGACGGCCTAATCCTGGGGGCGCCGGTGTACGTCTGGCAGGTGAATGCCCTGACGCACGGGTTCATGGACCGGTACCGAATTCCTGGTCGGGCCTCTCTGGCCCGGCGTCCCAATGGCAGACCGGCGCTTGCCATAGCGGTGGCCGGGGGCACGGGCACCGGCATCAGCGGGGCCATACGTTCGCTGCTGGATTTCCTCTGTCTCTGGGGATATCGGTCCTTGACCCCGATTGGAGCCACTCGCTACAACCTGGAAGAGGCGGTGGAGGAAGCCAGGCAGTCGGGTGCCGAGATGGCCTTGGCGGCACGCGAGCCCCATCCCTTCGACGACTTGGCGGACCTGCTCACCTATTACGCTGGACTCCGATTCGTTTGTCAAGACCACGTGGACGAGATGATCTGGCTGGCGGGCTTGGCCTCCAAGCTGGGATACTTCGAGAGCGACAAAGTGCGGCGCTTGTTTGACGAGGCGACGCGCCTGAAAGCCACCGACCCGGCTGCGGCCGCCCAGAGCGCGGTCCACGCCTTCGAGTTGGCCCGTGGCGAGCTGTAGAATGCCGCTGCCGGTGGGGACGAGGGAGGCTTGATGGTCCGGGTCATGCTCGATGCTATGGGTGGGGATCACGGTCCGGCGGAGGCCGTCGCCGGTGCGGTGGAGGCCCTAGCCGCCGACCACGATCTTGAGGTGACCCTGGTCGGTGACCAGACGATTCTGGACGGGCTCGTGTCCCAGCATCCGGATGTGCCTCGTCTGATGGTGCGGCACGCGTCGCAGGTCGTGGGGATGGACGAAGCCCCGGCGACGGCGGTGCGTAGTCGCCCGGACAACAGCATGTCGGTGGGGATGCGGATGGTCAGGGAAGGCCAAGGCGACGCCTTCGTCACCGCCGGCAACACCGGGGCGGCTCTGGCGGCAGCGCTGTTCGAGTTGGGGCGGATTCGCGGCATCCGACGGCCGGCCCTGGCCACTCTGCTCCCTGGGCTCCAGGGAAGCTACCTGATCCTCGATATCGGGGCCAACGCCGATTGTCGCCCTCAGGATCTCCAGCAGTTCGGCTTGATGGGTCACGTGTATTCCAGCCGGGTTCTGGGGGTGAGGGAGCCGCGAGTGGGGCTGGTGAGCAATGGGGAAGAGGAAGGCAAGGGGAACCAGCTGGTGAAGGGTGCCTATCCCCTTCTCAAAGAGAGTGGTCTCCATTTCATTGGAAACGTGGAGGGGAAAGACCTCCCGCGGGTGCCGGCGGATGTGGTGGTCACGGATGGCTTCACGGGGAACGTCCTCATCAAGACCGCCGAGGGAGTGGCCGCCCTCATTCTGGGCCTGATTAGAGAGCAGGCCGCCTCTGATCTGCGTGCCAAGGTAGGGGGCCTGCTGTTGCGGCCGGCGCTGCGCCAGGCCCTGACCCGGCTGGACTTCAATGAGGTGGGCGGGGCTCCCCTGCTGGGGACCAATGGGGTAGTGGTAGTTGGGCATGGGCGCTCTCGGCAGCGGGCAATCGCCAACCTGATCCGGGTGGGTGCCGAAGGGGCCCGTCAGGGGCTGGTGGAGGCTATCGGAGAGGGGCTGGCCGCGATGGCCGATGTCGTTGGGGAGGCGAGCGCTTGAGAGTCGTCAACAATACGAAGAAGATCGCCCGGCGCGCCAAGATCGCGCAGATCGCCAACTTAGGGGGCCTAGTCATTCTGGGCGCCGGCTTGGTGATCTCCCTGACTAGGCCGCAGTACGCCTTCTACACCCTGGGCCTGCTCATCATCGGGGTGCTGGCCTCGCAGTACGGGATCGTGCAGGCCTTTCGCTACGTGCGTAAGCCTCGACCGGACGAGGAGTTGGCCGACGCTCTCAAAGGGCTGGATGACCGCTATCGTCTCTACAATTACGTCTTCCCGGCTCACCACGTGATGCTCAGTCCCAAGAAGCTGTACACCGTCGTGCTCAAGAGCGTGGACGGGAAAGTGATATGCGAAGGCGGTAAGTGGCGCCAGGACCGGCGCTTCTCCATTGGGCGCATCCTTCGGGTGTTCAGCCCCGAGGTGCTGGGCAATCCAGTGCGGGAGGCGGAGTGGGACCGGGATGCCATGACCCAGTGGTTGGGACGGAATGCGGAAGGAGTGGAAGTGGTGGTGGAACCGCTGGTCGTGTTCCTCAATCCGCGGGCGGACCTGGATATCCGCGGGCCGGAGGTCACCCCGGTCAAGGCCAAGGGGCTTAAGGACTTGTTGCGGAAAGATGAGGGGCGGGCTATTTCGGCCGAGAAGTACCGGGAACTGGCGCGGGTTCTCGACCAAGCGGCCGGATCGGAAGTCAAGTAGATCTCCCGTGGTCAGCAAACGGGCATCGAGGTGCATATGAAGAGGCGCAACTTGCAGCCTGGCCGGCCGTTCTTCCGAGGGAACCTCCACACCCACACCACTGTCTCCGATGGTCGGGCTACTCCGTCCGAGGCGGCCCGGTGGTATCGGGAGCATGGGTACGACTTCTACGCCCAGACCGATCACTGGCGGGCGGTCTCGGAGGCTCCGGAAGAGGGCATCCTGGTGATCCCTGGGGTGGAGTTCGACGGCCAGGACCCCGAGCTGGGGCCATACCACATCGTGGGTCTGGACCTCCGAGAATCGCCGGAGCGGGGGGCCTTCCCGACAGCGTCGGCGGTGACCGACTACATCCGTGAGAGAGAGGGATTGGCGGTGCTTTGCCATCCCTATTGGTGTGGGATGCCATCCTGGTCGGTGCGGCGGGTGCCGGGGGTGGTGGCGGTCGAGGTGTACAACAGCACCTGCGAGGTCCATATCGCCAAGGGGCTGTCAGCGGTCCATTTGGACGATAGCCTGGCGGCGGGGGCGCGACTCTGGGGCTTGGCGGTGGACGATACCCATTGGGGGCAGGATGATTCGGGCGGGGGCTGGGTGATGGTTCAGGCCGACGACCTCACCATTCCGTCGCTGATGCGCGCCATCCGCGCGGGCAGCTTCTACGCCTCCGGCGGCCCGGAGATCCTGGAGTTCGAGACCGATGGCAAGACCGCCTACGCTCGGACCTCTCCGGCCTCGCGGATAGCTTTCATCTGCGATGGGCACCACGGGGGGTGCTACCGACCCGACGCCGGGGATAGCATTCAAGAGGCGGAGTTCCCATGTCCTGAGGGTGTCTCCTACGTGAGGATTGAGGTTGACGACGAGAGAGGCAAGCGAGCCTGGGCGAACCCGCTCTACTTGGATTAGAAGCGCCAGGCCGCCGAGGTAGGTTCCTGGATTTGCCGATAGGATCGCCGGCAAAGCGGAGGAGGGCCCGACCGGGCCCTCCTCCGCTTTGCCTTGGCCCTCCCTGAGATCAGCGCATCTCCTGGCCGCCGGTCACGTTGATCGCCTGACCGGTCATGTATCCCGACTGGGGGCCGGCCAGGAAGACCAACACATTGGTGACATCCTCATAGGCGCAGCCGCGCCCGAGAGGCACTTGGGAGCGGTAGCGCTCGCGCACCTCCTCGGGGGTGATGCCCCATTTCTTCGCATATTGCTCGTAAAGGCTGTCCACCCATAGTGGAGAGTCCAGTAGGTTGCCGGGGCAGATGGCATTCACCCGCACGCCGTGGGGGGCCAGGTCCAGGGCGATACTCTGAGTGAGCCCAATTCCCCCGAACTTCGAAGCGGCGTAGGCTGAGTTACGGAAGGATCCTTTCTTCCCTGACTTACTGTTGATCTGGATGATGACCCCCGAGTTCTGCTCCTTCATCACCCTGGCCGCCTCACGGGCGCAGATGAAATAGCCGGTGAGGTTCACGTCTATCACCTTGCGCCAGGTGTCGGCGGGAAACTCGGTGATATCGAAGGCCTGCAAGATGCCGGCGTTGGACACCATGATGTCCAGACGCCCGAACTGGGCCACTGCCAGGGCTACGGCCTCCCGGACTTGGGCCTCGTCGGTGACGTTCACTCCAACGGCCAGGGCGCGAGTGCCGTATTGCCGTTCGATGGACCGCGCTACCGCGGCGGCGCCCTCGGCGTTGAGGTCGGCCACCAGCACATTGGCGCCCTCGCGGGCCAGGCGACGGGCTATGGCCTCTCCCAGTCCCTGGGCGGCGCCGGTGATCATGGCGCTCTGGCCCACCAGTTGTCGCCATTCAGCGGTGATCCCGGAGGGCAGAGAGAGCCGCGAGCGGAGCAACTCCTCTTCGGCGGCGTTGGTCCACCGGCCCTGCTCGTCGAGAAGGGCGGCGACGTCGGGCAGGGTGGACTTGAGGTCCGGCAGTGCCGTGAGGGGCAGATCCTCGATCTGGGGATAGAGGACGATCTTGCCGGGGAAGCGGGCGTTGACCACCCCTTCCATTCCCGCCCAGCCGGCGTTGATCCCGCCGACGGCGGCCACCGAGTGCTCCGGGGCCAGCGCCCCTTGTTCGGCCTTGGTGAGCACCTGGCGCAGATCGGCGATGAAGGAGCCGCTGGAGCCGGTGAAGCGGATCTTGCGAGAGGCGAGGAGGGCGACATCCACATCGGCCATCGAGCCTCGGGCCAGTCCGGCGAAGATGTTGAATACTCCCCCTTGGGCCAAGTGCTTGACGCTGGCGGAGATGAGCCGAGGGACCGGGGCCAGGAGCACGACGTCGTCGAAGCCCTCGGGTGCGTATTCCCGGAGCAGGGCATCGTACTCATCCGGGGTCATCTTGGCCGGGTTCACCGAGATCAGCCGGACCTGGTTTCGCTTAGCGTCCGGCCCGAAGGTGTCGGCCAGGTCCTGGAGGCGCTCGTCGCTGGTGTCGCTGGCCACGACCAGGGCCGGTCCGCCCTTGGCCTGGATGGCTCGCTGAACGTGCATTCGGCCCATGGGCCCGCCGGCGCCGATGAAGAGAGCTTTTCCGGCAGGCTTCAGTTCGGTCCTTACTCCGCCGGCGTAGGCATCGAAGACTTCGCTGGAGGTGGTTCCCAGAAGCTCCCAGTTCTCATAGTGAACTCGGCCCACGTCCACCGGGGCGGGAATGGCACCGCCGCGGGTGTCAACGACAGCCAGGACCCCCCCGCGGGACAAGGCGCTCATGCCCGCCGTAACCGTCTCCGGCTCAGGATCGAGCAAGATGACGTCATCGAAGCCGCGGCCTTCGGTGCGACTCGAGATCAGGTCGGCGACTCTGGTGGCCTCGAAGGGGCCGGAGACCGACTGGACATGGTCGGAGCCGAAGGTGGAGCGAGCCTGATCGGTGACGCCTTCGGGGACTCCCACCAGGACCATGCGCTCGGGAGATGGTGATGCCGCTGGGCGCTCGAGTGAGTACTTGGCCGTCGGCAGCCCGCCCACGATGACGGCTAGCCCGCCCGCTTTCAGCGAGTCCCGGTAGGCCAGGGAGTAGGAGTGCTCGACGCAGGCCCAGGGTTCGCTGAGGGCCGCCTCGGCGTAGCCGGTGTCGGGGCTGAGGGGCAGAAGATAACTGCCCTCGTCCCCGTCTAGGACCTCAGGCCCAATGACCGCGTACTGACGCAAGGCCCCGGGAAGGGCGTAACCGAAGGCCAGGCCCTGGCCGCGGTAGATAATGTCCGCCTGGATGATGTAGCGCTGCCCGATGTGAAAGCGGCCCCCGAGCCGGCTACCCACTTGCACCACGGTCATGGCGGCCTCATGGCCGAGGATGACCGGGTTGGCTTTCATGTCTCGGCCATAGAGGCGGGGGTGCTCCGGCCCTTGGGCGATGACCTTGGTATCGGAGAAGCAGAGCCCCACCGCATCAATGCGCATAAGCAGCTGATCGGGCCGTATCCCCGGCAGATCGGCGCGCACCGGTTGCTTGTCAGTGCCCAATTCCTCGAGGCCCACCCCGGTTAGGGGCCAGGTCCACATCTTCTCCGGCAAGGGGTGTCGGACTTGTCTGAAGCGCCAAAGGCTGTCGCTCATTCCTGCTCCTTGTGCAATTGCCTTAGCTCACACCGTCCTCATGGACGGGGTCATATGTCACGATGCAAGTCGCCTTTCGGTGGCGGTCACAACACGTGGAGGAGGTCACGGAGCGCCGGATAGAGCCGGCGATAGTGGCCTAATCTCTCCTGATGCCGACGGTGCCGCCTTGCCTCCGGCTCGAAGGTACGGATGGGCCTCACCAGGTCGCCAGCTGCTTGGGCGGGGTCCGGGATATCCCCAGCGCCGTGGCCGGCAAGGAGAGCGGCCCCGAAGCAGGCTGCCTCCGGAATGTCGAGCCGCTCGATGGGGACCCCGAGGATGTCCGCCTTGATCTGGAGCCAGGTGTCCGAGCGCGACCCACCGCCGATAGCCCTGAGTTCATCCACCGTCACCCCCGCCTCCGCCATCTCGGCCAGGTTGACGGCGATCTCGTAGGTGGTTCCTTCCAGAATGGCTTTGAGCACGTCGGCCTTGGACGACTCCAGGGTAAGCCCGACCAGGGCCCCCTTGGAATCGGGATCGAGCCAAGGGGTGCCGGTGCCGGCGAAGTGCGGCAAGAGCAAGGCCCGACCCGGCTCCAAGTCCACGGGGGTGAGAAGCAGATCGTATACGTCACGCCCGGATTGGCGAGCGGCCTCGACTTCAGCGGCCCCGAAGTTGTCTCGGTACCATTTGAGGATGGAACCACCCCCGAAGTTGAACCCGAGAGTGACGAAAAGGCCGGGGGCCGCGTGGGGATAACAGGGGAACCCTCGCCGGCCAAGGTCGGGGGCGAACCCTGAAAGGCACGGGGTGGCGCACTCGACGGTGCCGATGGCGTACATGGCCTGCCCGGGGGCCACAGCCCCCGCACCGAGAGCGCCACAGGGCTGGTCGTGAGCGCCGGTCACGGCGAGGACCCCGGTGGGAAGCCCCAGACGCCGGCAGATGGCGCTCGGCACCGTGCCCACGGGGCTGCCGCTGGAGGCGACCGGAGGCAGCTTGGCTTCGTCTAGATCGAAGACTTCCAGAACCTCGCTCGACCACCGACCCGCACCCCGGTCGTAGGCCATGGTTCGGGTGGCGATGGAGGTGTCCATGGTGGGGGGCACGCCCAGTTGGGCCAGGACGAAGTCGCCGAAGCAGAGGAACTTGGAGGCCCGCTGGTAGAGGTCGGGCTGCTCTTGCTTCCACCAGGCGATCTTGTTCACGGTGCCCATGGGGTGCAGGGGCTGCCCGCAGAGCCGGTACAGACGCTCGGCCCCGATGGCCTCCTCCAGCTGCCGAGCCTGCGACCCGGTACGGTTGTCGAACGTGACGATGCTGTTGGCCAGGGGTCGCATGTCCGCATCCACCGGGCAGACGGCCTCACCCTGCACGGCGGCGGCCACCGCCCGGACCGGATCGGAGCTGCCGGCATGAGAGAGGGCTTCCCGCACCGCGTCCTCGGTGCGCGACCATACCAGCGCCGGGTCCAGCTCCGACCAACCGGGACGCGGATGGGAGAGCGGATACTCGCGGTAAGCGCCACCGAGGATCTTCCCATCCAGAGAGAAGATGATGGCCTTGCAGCCGGTGGTACCGATATCCAGTCCCAGGAGACTCATGAGCCCCGCCCCTCAATACTCGATGTTGATGCCGCCCTCGGGAATGAACCGCCGCAGGTACGAGGCGCTGGTCTCCAGCTCCCGCAGGAGCGCCAATTCGGTCTTGGTACTGCCGGGGATGATCTCGGCCACCAGGATCTGCTTCTCGACCGGGGGGAGCACCGGAGCGATCGGGCTAGACGCTGCTTGTTCGAAACCGGCGCGGAGGGAGTCCAGGACTTCTTCTACCCGGATGTGCCCGCGGCGATTGTACTCCTCGGTGAAGGGCCAGTGGTGGCTGCCGTCCGGGGAGGTCTGCTGGAGATGGATCACTTCGCAGAAGGGACCCAGTTCCCGCAGCCAGGCGTGGTAGTCGAGATCCTCACCCTCCAGGCCGTAGTGCATCCCCGCCTGATGCCCGACATCCACGGTGAGGTAGATAGGCACGCCGGCGCGGTTTTCATTGGCGGCAATGAGGAAATCGCGGCTGCCCTCGATGGTCCAGGGTAGCTCCGAGGGAATGTACATCTGTTCGTTGTAGATGGCCTTCAGGCCCACAGACCGGGAATACTCAGCCAGGTCTCGGAATTGCTGGATGGTGCGCCGCTCGGTCTCGGCCGTGGCAGGCCTATCGGCCAGCCTTTCCACCGACACGGCATCCCAGTGCCCGCCGATGCGGGAGGAGCCCATCGCCACCGCCAGTCTCGCCGTCCGGCGGATCCACTCGGCCATTCGCTCTCGCACCGAGGGGTGAGAATGGGACAGGCCGTGAAAGCGGTGAGTGGCCACGCCCGTGTACACGTCCCAAACACACACACCGTAATCGCGCGCCGCCTCCGAGACGGCCTGAGCGGTCTCTAGCTGGTAGCCCTCGTCCCCGGAGAAGAAGGGGTCGAGGACGTCGGAGCAGAACTCATGATAAGGGTAGCCCAGTTCCGCGGTCAGGCGCATCCAGTTCTGAGGCTCCTCCCATCGCCGGGTGAGGAAAGCCCCGTTGAGGCCAATGTCCAGGTGCGTTGATGCGGCCATGTTCTCTCCCTAGTTGCCCTGGCGATGGATGAGGGCGGCGCGGTAGTGTTCGTCCGGTCGTCCCCCGATGCGGGCCACTTGTTCCCACGATAGGTGCTGCGGTCCCCCTAGGGCGAATGTGCCCCAGAGGACATCGAAAGCCTTGCAGGTCATAGCCGTGGTCGCCAGGATCTCTGAGGGTGTCTGCCCCATCACAATGAGGCCGTGATTCTGGATCAGGATGACCCGAGGAGGTTCGCCCTCGGTGGCGATGAACTCCCTCAGCCCGTCCCGGAAGTGGGCCGCCAGGGTCAGTCCCGGGTCGCAGTAGGGGAGGTAGAGAGACCGGCGGCCGCAGCTCACGATCTCGTCCGGGAAGAGGCGGCCGGAGACGGCCTCCTCGGCCAGGCGGCTGCACAGCACCCGGTTCACTATCGCCGGGTGAGTGTGACCGACGAACTCGGCCCCTCCCTCGGCGATGGCCAAGGCATGGAGGAAAGTCTCGACGCTGGGGCGAGGGGCGTCCGGGTTGGCCTTGGCTTCTTGCAGGGCGGCCGCGGCCAGGGCGTCGTCGGCCGGGCCGTCCAAGGCGGCCAGCAGCGGGGCAAAGGCCACGCGAACGAAGCCATCCGGTCCGATATGGTTCAGGGAGAAGCCACTGGCCTTCACCCAAAAGTGGGCCTCGTCCTCCCGGGCGGCGGTGTTGCCCTCGCCGAGGATGACGTAACCCTGGTCGGGCCGGCCCAGATCTCGAGATAAGCCGACGAGAGCCTGTAGATGAGCACTGGACGATTGCATTTGGGTATCCTGTCACCGTGAATGGTCGGGCACCAGTATAGGCATCGGCACCGAGAGTCGTCAATGAATGACCGCGTCGGTTCAGGCTGGAGAGGACGTCCGTCAGGCGGCTAGGCGAGGGACGAGGGATTTTCGCCGAATGGGTTTTGCCAGACAAAGTGCCTATGCTATAATGCCGCGGGCTCAAGCGTGGGCCTTCCACCGCGCGGGCAGAATTGGCCGGGCGGGCAAGGTTCAGGCAAGGAACCAGGGGGATGGGGGACTGGCCTCCCCCCATTTTTGTGCGATGGGGACGCTGACGAGTGCCGGCGCACGCCGGGAGCTCGTTGGGGGCATACTGAACTCAGCGGTGAAGAAGGAGGGCATGCTGTCATGCACGGTGTAATAGGGGCTACGACCTTCGAGATGACAGGGCTTTACGGGGTCATGGCCGTGGCTATCGCGGCCTTGGTCTACGCCGCGCTCCTGGCCAGACAGGTTCTGGGCTGGGGCAAGGGCACGGACCGGATGCAGCAGATCTCGAATGCCATCAGCGAAGGGGCGAATGCCTATCTGGGGCGCCAGTTCAAGAGTATTCTGCTTCTGATTGCCTTTCTAGTGGTGGCGCTCTACCTGACCGCGGCTCTGGCCGGCCGGGAAGTGTCCATCTCCGTGGGCCGCGCCGCCGCCTTCTTGATGGGGTCTCTCTTCTCGGCGTCCGTGGGCTACCTGGGCATGAACATGGCGGTGCAGGCCAACGTCCGAGTGGCGTCGGCGGCGCGTACCAGCTTCCATGATGCCTTGAAAGTGGCGTACCGGGCGGGAACGGTCACCGGTATGCTCACCGACGGGCTGGGCCTGCTAGGGGGCACGCTCATCTTCGTTCTTTATGGGTCCAACGCCCCGGAAGTCCTGCTGGGCTTCGGCTTCGGCGGCACCCTCCTGGCTCTCTTCATGCGAGTGGGCGGCGGCATCTACACCAAGGCGGCGGATGTCGGTGCCGACCTGGTAGGTAAGGTGGAGCAGGGCATTCCCGAGGATGATCCCCGGAACGCCGCCGTAATCGCCGACCTGGTCGGTGACAACGTCGGTGACTGCGCCGGCATGGCGGCGGACATCTTCGAGTCCTATGAAGTTACCATGGTCTCGGCCATGATTCTCGGTCTGGCGCTTTCCCCGCGGGGCGGTCCCGTGGATCTGCGTTGGATCGTCTTCCCGCTTCTGGTCCGGGGTATCGGCGTGGTGAGTTCGATCATCGGCACCTACGCGGTG
>JBBQIE010000036.1:0-10547 GCA_038324625.1 Anaerolineae bacterium
GGCTCCCCTTCGACGCCGCTCCCAAAGCCTACGCCATGATCCGCCGCGGTCGGAGCGGCTGGCTGGGGGTGATCCTTCAGTGGGGATGAAGAGCAGTGGCGAGTGGGTAGTGGGTAGTGGATAGAAGAGAAGAGGAACGTCTTGGCGTGAGACTAGGGAAAGGGCTCAACCGAGAGGTTGAGCCCTTTGATTCTGGTCTGAGTGCGGCAGACCGAGGCTAGCGCTGAGTAGCCTGACGCCGTTCTTGCTGACGGGCCTTGCGACGGGCCCGGCGGATGGCTTTCGCCTTGGAGAGGCGGGACTTCTCCCCCTTGGAGACGTACCAGCGACGCTTCCGCACCTCGGAGAGAATCTTCTCCCGCATGACCTCCTGGCGGAATCGCTTCAGCAGCATCTCCTGCGACTCACCCGGACGAAGCTCGACTCGCATCTAGATATCACCCCCTCCCGCTCGCAATTCGGGCTGCCGGCCGGCAGCACCCCACGGTCTTCGCAGGCCCCAAAGTTACTCAAAGGTCACCGGGCTGTCAACAATAGCCCCTAGAGGTCACGAAGACCTCTAGGGGCTGCCCGGCGCCACCGCCAGCGCCCCCCTCGGCACCCGGAAGTAGGCCCAGAAGAGCACCGCCCCCGCCGCCATCAGCCCCGCCCCGGCCAGGAACAGGGCCCGATAACCGGAGGCGGCGATGATGTACCCTCCGCCGAAGGCCATGCTCGCCCGCCCCAGGTTCACCGCCATCATGATGGCGCCCTCCACCGTGGGGCGCCAATGTGGCGATACCAGGGACTGCCCGAAGGCGCTGATAGCCGGGCTGGCCAGGGCGAAGAACACCGTTATTCCCACGAACCCCAGGGCCGCCGCCGGCCAGGTGGGAACCAGAGCCAGGGGCAGCACGCTCACCGCCATACCCATGATGGCGAAGGAATAGGCCCCGGCATTCCCCCACCGCCCCGCCAGCACCGGGGTGAAGAGGGCGGCGGGGATGGCCACCAGCTGTCCCACCGCCGCCAGGGTGCCGATCAGAGAGGTGGATACCCCCAGGCCATCGTCGAGGTAGACGTTGAAAAAGACGCGGGTCGAGCCCTGGCCGGCGGCCCGAATGAACAGCAACAGCGCCAACACGCCCATCAGGGCCACCGGTGCCCGCCCGGACCCCTTGCCGGTCGCCGCCTCCGGGTGCGCCTCCAGGTGTACCTCCCGCGCCCTGATGATGGCGATCACCGCTGGGGTGAGGAGCACCGCCGCCAAGAGAAGAGACAGCCCATAGGGGATGGGGCTCTCCGACGAGCCTCCCAGCAGGGCGGCGAAGGCCCCGGGCAACAGACCTCCGGCCAAGGACCCCAGGAACGCCGCTGCCGTGGGCAGAGCGGCGAGCAGGGAGAACGCGTGGTTGCGGTCCTCCAATGCCGTGACCCCAGACAGATAGGGGGTCACGTTGACCATGTAGAGGGCCCATCCCCCCAGACAGCCGAAGAAGTAGGTGCCCAGCACCCAGTACTCCCGCGCTCCTGCCGGCAGGAGGAGGGCCAGGGGCACCAGCCCCAGGCCGACGACGCAGGCCGCCAGGCCCACGATCATGGCCCGGCGGCTGCCCCATCGCCGCCCGATCTCCCCCGAGGGGATGGAGAAGAGAGAGCCGGACAGCAGCCCGCCCGCGTTGGCCAGACCCACGTACTGGGGGTTGAACCCTAGGCGCAGCAGGAATAGGTTGAACAGCACCGAGTAGATGCCGAAGACGCTGAACCACAGGAAGATGGCGGAGACGAAGGCCAAGCGGGCATCCCGGCTCATGCCGCGCAGCATATGCACGTAGCGGATAGACACCCGCGGGCATCTCCTAGGCAGAGGTGAGGACCCCAGAAGGCTAAATGAAGTTCGCCGAAATGACCAGGTCATGGTTCAGTAGGGTGAAGCTGAAGCCGGTGGAGCGTTCCGCCTCCTTTCCGTCACCCCGAACGAGAGGAGGACGGTCCACCGGCTGTCCATGGGCCAGGCGAGGCGGAAGGTTCTCAGGATGTCGGGAATCTGGGGAAAACGAAAGCGGGAGAGCCGGCCGGCTCTCCCGCTTGGCGGTATCGGGCAAAGGACGGGCTAGCGTCGGCTAGCTCGAGCCACGGCCCGGCGCATTCCGGCGCCGCCGAGCAGGAGCATCCCGCCGATGGCGGCCAACACCCAGGCCCAGTTGGTGGGGCTGCCACCGCTAACGGGCAGAACCGCCGCCGGGGTAGCCGTGGCCATGACGGTGGTGGCGGCGGCCGCGGCCACGGTAGCCGCGGGGGTGCCGGTGACTGCCGGGGGGGCGGTCGTTTCCACGGTGGCGGTGGCCTCGGCAGTGGCTGTACCCTCCACGGTAGCCGTGGCCTCGATGGTGGCGGTACCCTCCACAGTGGCGGTCGCCTCGGTAGTGGCTGATGCGGGCGTCGCTCCCGCCTGCAGGCCGCCGGTGATGAAGAAGGACGGGGCTACCACGTTGCCGCCCAGGGTCACCGGGACATCGGCGCCGGGGAACTCGTAGGTCCCCACGGTGCCCCGGTCCACGTGCAACATGGCGAACAGGGTCTGGGTGGCTTGGGCGGGGTCAATGGTGACCATCACGTTGTCGTTCCAGCCGGAAACCACGGCGGCATGGCCGATCACCGGACCGGGCTTACCGTCCGCTTCGGCATGGACCACCAGCCAACTGGGACCGGCGGCCACTACCGTGCCTATGGTCACGGTGTCGTTCTCGATGGCTTGGTCCGCCACCGTGACGCTGGGGGCATCGGGGTGGACGGCGTACCAGGCCTCGTTGACGGCCTGGCCGTTGGCATCCCCGGCACTAGCATCGCCGGCGAAGTGGTACAGGGGCATGTCGTTGTAGACCACCTGGTTGGTGCCGTCGGCCAGGGCGATGGTGCCTACGGTGCCGCTGATGCCGTCGCCCTTGGTGGCTGTACCGGTCACCAGCAAGGGCGGCCAGTTGGTGAGGCAGGCGCCGGTGCAGTTGCTGGTGTTGGGGGTGTCGTTGGCGAACATGTAGAGGGTCATGCCCTCAGCGTCGGTGAGGATTTTCCCCAGGATGGGGTCGTCTCCCACTATCAAGGTGGGGCTCTGGGCCAGGGCGGGGGTGACCACCAGTGCCAATAGTAGAACCAGCAGGCTCAATACGACGGTGTTCCGGTAACTTCTCATCTGACCATTCCTCCTGAAAGTGATGCCAACGGTATAGTCCCGTCCTCATGGGTTGCGAGTTCCCGAGAGTGGGTGACAGGGGAGAGGTGCTCCAATCCCCGCTGGAGGCGGGGCTGGGAAGGGAGCGATGCGGTCTTCATGCTCCAAACTCGTCATCCAAATCTCAGGAAGCACCCACGCTGACAATTGGGCATTATAGTGCATAGGGGGAGGGCGTCAAATGGCTCTACCTAACCCCCCAGCCCCCTTCCTTCGCAGGGAAGGGGGAGCCACACCTCCCCTCCCCGCGTCGGGGAGGGGCCGGGGGAGAGGTTCTCCGCCCCGTGAGAGGCCAGGGACCGCCAGAAAGCTGGATTAGTTGGAACAAATGACCGATATTGAGGCCCATACGGGGAGACCATGAACCATAGCCGACCATGGCCTGCCCACCGTCACTCACTCCTCGACTCTACCGTGAGGAACCGATGGGGCTACTGCCAGACGGTGCGCAGCTCGACCATCTCCGAGTCTTTCAGGACCGGACCGTCCTTGCCGATCTCGATAGTGGCCTTCTCCGCCGTCCACACCGTGCCCGGCTGCAAGTCGCCCAGGAGGCCCACGGCCATATCACGGTTGTCGCTGGAGCAGAGGTAGTTCAGGCGCTTGTCCCCGATGCCGGTGGTGGCCCCGGTGCCGAAGTCGCAGATGGTGCCGTCGGCCAACTCCACCACCCAGGCCTGAGCCGACTCAGCGGCCGGCGGGTTGGGAGTGGGCAGGGGCGAGGTGAGGTTGAGCGTGAAGCTGGGCGTGTCCAGGGCCGGGTAGGCTCCGCACACCACCGACTCCCCGTTATCTCCGCCGAAGCAGGGGTCGAGGATCTGGTTACCGGCCATACAGCGCCAGGCCTCCGGTCGCGGGATCGAGAGGGAGCCGGAGAAACACTCTCCCTCACGGGCCGGATCGGTGGGGGCGGGCGGCTCATACTGGATCACGTTGGTCTCGGTGACCGAGCCGACGGCAGAGGGTGGGGGAGTGCCGGCCACCAGGGTGGCTGCTTCCGTGGGTGCGGTGGTGGTGGCGGGAGCGGCGCCGGAGCAGGCAGCCAACAGGGCGGTGAGGAAAAGAGCGATGACGATCGCCATCATAGAGCGGACTCGCATAGCATACCTCCAATAGTGTAGGTGAGGGCCGACCAGGGGAATACCCCTTCGCCGACCGCGGCTAACCGAAGATAGGATACGCCCCCCAGCGGTGATGGTCAAACGTAACCGGGTCAGGGGAGTATGTCTCGACTTGGGGACCAGTTCCGGTTCCCAATCCAGACCCAACCCCGTCATGCTGAATGGAGCGCTCTTCAGCGAAGTGAAGCATCTCGTCCACGCCAGGCGGGACTTCGTTCAGGGTGACGTGATCCCTGGCGGGCAAAGGCCGGTCCCTGACCCTGCCCCGAAAATGAGACGCACTCGGTCAGGGTCGAGCCCGTTTCCCTCGATCGGCCGTGGGTCCGCGGAAACTGAGATGCCCCTGTGCCGTTGCCCGGTCCTATGCTCTCCCAGATGGATCGCCTACCGCTGGGCGGAGGGCGTGGCTCCTGCTATCATCGGGGCCGGGGCCACGACTTCAGAAGTGAAGGGGAGCGCAGACTCGATGGATGAGATCGGGATCGGCATAGTCGGCTACGGGTTCATCGGCAGGATACATGCGCTTTCGTACATCTCCGTCCCCTGGACCTACCCGGGAGCGCCGAGGGTACACCTGGTGGGGGCGAGCACGGCCACCGAGGCCGGGGCTCGCCGGGCGGAGCGGGAGGGTCAGTTCGAGCTGGTGACCACCGACTATCGCCGGCTCCTGGAGCGCCAGGACATCCAGGCCATCAGCTGCTGCGCCCCCAACGACGCCCACCGGGAGATCGTCCTGGCCGCCATCGAAGCGGGCAAACACGTCTATTGCGACAAGCCCCTGGCCCTCAACCTGGAACAAGCGGAGGAAGTGGCGCGGGCGGCGAGGGCGGGAGAGGGCATATACCAGATGACCTTCAACTACCGCTTCGTGCCCGCCCTGCGGAGAGCCCGACAGCTGATCGCCGAGGGGTTCCTGGGCCGGCCCTTCAGCTTCCGCGCCGACTACCTGCACTCCGGCTACATTGACCCTCGCCGCCCCCTGAGCTGGCGGCTGGACCGGGAGCGGAGCGGGGGCGGGGCGGTGGTGGACCTGGGGGCACACGTGATTGACTTGGTGCGCTACCTCCTGGGAGAGTTCCGCTCCCTCTCCGCCCTGCAACGGACCTTCATCCCTCGGCGACCGTTGTCCGATGGGAGCGGGACGGGGGAGGTGAGGGTGGACGACCTCACCCTGGTCCAGGCGGAGCTGGAGAACGGGGCGGTGGGCACCATGGAGTTCTCCCGCCTGGCCACCGGCACCGAGGACGAGCTACGGTTGGAGCTGCGCGGGGATCGAGGGGCCCTGAGCTTCAACCTCATGGAGCCCGACTTCCTGGGCGCCTTCGATGCCGCCGATCCGGAGGAACCCCTGGGCGGGACGCGGGGCTGGAAGCGGATCGCCTCCGCCGGCCGGTACCTGGAGAAGGGGGCCCTCCCCGGGCCCAAGTCCACCCAGGGCTGGGCCCGTTTCCACCTGGCCAGCGCCCACGACTTTCTGGTCAACGTGCAGAGGGGGGCGCTGGCGGAACACTCGCCCGGCTTCGAGGCCGGCCTGGAGGCGCAGCGAGTCATCGCCACCATTCAGCGATCGGCGGCCGAGGGCGGGGCTTGGAGGGAGATCGGGACGTGACCGCCGGTGCTGGGGGTGTCTCCCGGTCGAGTGGAGGAGTGATGGAGCGCTCCTCAGTGGAGTGAAGCGTCTCGTCTCCGCGGGGCGAGATGCTTCGCTGTGCTCAACATGACGTGCCGAGCCATAATTCGTAGGGGCGAATCTTGTGTTCGCCCGGCCACCGAGGGCGAACACAAGGTTCGCCCCTACGAATCGCGCTCGTGGGATTCTCAACATGACAGACTGGTGCGAGGCGGCCGAAGCCCGACCCCCACCTTGCCCCGAAAATGAGACACACTCCCCTGACCGGCCGGCTTGCGTGGTTGTCCAATTCGGTCAAGAATTGAGCAAGATGGGATCGCTCACTGTGAGTGGGCCGCTCACCCGCGGTGAGCAGGGAGGATGACGGCGTGAGGCAATCACGGGCGGTCGAGACGCTTCTGGCGGCACTCCCGCGGGAGATACACCACTTCGAGGGCTCGCAGTTCCCCTTGCCGGTAAAGACTACCTTCCTCGGTGACCGCAACCTAGACCTGGACGAACTCCGGCGCGACCTAGCCGCCCACCGAGAGGGCGACCCCAAGGACCTCCTGGAGCCGCTCCTCCTGGCGGCGGAGCAGGTGGAGGCGGCCCAGGAGGACAAGGCCGAGTTCTTCCTCACCGACCGGGCGGTGCAGGGGCTGGTCTTCAGCGGCAGCAAGTGGCGGGCCGGCTGGGCCCTAGTCCTGGGGCGGCGGGGCCACGAGGAGCTCATCGAGGAGCTGAAGCGGCGCGACTTCATGGTGTTCACCGACGTCCCTGGCCTCCCGGACACCCGCTACATCGGGGAGCGGGACACGGCCCCCATCTACTTCCTCCAGTTGATGGTGCGCTACGGCCTGGTATGGGGTCGCATCGCCCCCGGGGACGACCACGAGATGGGCCATTTCCTGGAGAAGGACATGCCCGGCCTGCTCTTCGTCGCCGAGGACCTGCCTCCCCTGAAGTACCTGGTGGCTCTCGGGCTGATGAAACTGGGGGCGCCGGCGGTGGTCCCCTCGAGCTTCCCCTTCCCCTACGGCAACCGCATCGTGGCCGATACCGTCCTCGACATGGTGGAGAGGGGCGGGCAGTTCCCCAACCTGCGGCGGCGCTACTTCGAGGACGAGGTCATCGGCCTGCCGGAGCCGGCCAACCCAGCCTTCGCCAACCAGGCCATCGAGGTGGCTCGCCGGCTGGGAGGGACGCCTGACTCCTTCTTCCGCCTGCGCCCGAGTCCGGCCGGTGAGCCCCTCACCGTAGTCGGCTCTCCCACCGGGCCCATCGGCATCCTGGTGGAGGTGGCCGCCGACGGCCTGAGCCCGGACGTGACCGAGATCGTGGAGAAGGCGGCCCTCAAGTCCCTGAACTTCCTCCCGGGGGTCCACGCCTACGAGCGAGAAGGCATCTTCCACCTGGACCTGGCGGAGGGCGTGGATCTGGACGAGTCCCTCCTGGCCGACGTCATCCGCGCCGGGGTCCGCTTGCAGTACCCCCGGCTCCGGGACATCGCCGTGAGCGTCATCCACGACCCCGAGGTCCTGGCGGAGATGGCCCCGGCCATCCGGGAGTACCGGGAGGGTCGCGAGCGAGCGGTGGCGGCCATGACCGACGCCAACACCGACGAGTTCGTAGCCTGCATCGAGTGTCGCCCCTTCTCCCTGGTCCACACCTGCATCCTCTCCCCCGACCGGGTGCCCATGTGTGCCTCGCGGACCTACGCCTCCACCAAAGCGGCCGCCCTCTTCGGGTCCGACACCGTGCCCTGGAAGCGGCCCTCGGAGCGGTCCCTCCCCACCCGCCGGGTCTTCGCCAAGGGCGCCGTCCTGGATAGGGAGCGGGGGGAGTACGAGGGGGTCAACCAGGTCTACCGGGAGATGACCGGGGGCCTGCTGGAGCGGGTGTACCTGCACTCCCTGCGGGACTATCCCCATACCTCCTGCGGCTGCTTCCAGGCTCTGGCCTTCTGGATCCCGGAAGTGGAAGGGATCGGCATCATGCTCCGGAACTCGGAGGCGCTGACTCCGGCGGGAGAGACCTGGGACCAGTTGGCCAACCGGGCCGGGGGCAAGCAGTCCCCCGGGATCATGGGCGTCTCGGTCCAGTACATGCGCTCGCCCGACTTCCTGAAGGGCGATGGGGGCCTGGGCAACGTGGTGTGGGTGGACAGCGGCCTACATCGCCGCATCGCCGGGCTGCTGGCGCCGGGTCAGCCGGTGGCCACCGAGCGGGAGGTGAGCAGCCTCGAGGAGTTGAGGGAGTTCGTGGGGCGGGCGTAGGCGCTGGGGGCTGGCGGCGGACAACGGTAGGGGCGCCGCGGAGGGCTTCAGCCCGGAGTTGCGCCCTCCCCCCGCGTGGAAAGGGCGCAGCTCCGCCGCAAAAAGCGCGGCTCCGCGACGCCCCTACACGACTCGCCCCCAAACTGAACCACGCCCCTACGCGATGGCCGTGGATTGCCGTCAGTTCTAACCCCAGTCGGAAATGCGCCCGACCGGGTCCTAGATAGGGGCGCTCAACAGCACGGTGGTGCCCTGACCGGGCCTGGAGTGGAAGGCGAGAGTGCCGCCGATGGCCTCAGCCCGCTCCCGCATGTTCAGCAGGCCCAGGCTCCCGCGGGTGGCGTAGTCCGCCTGGACCGCCTTGACGTCGAAGCCGGCGCCGTCGTCGTGGACCTCGATGTCCAGGCGGCCGTCGTCGAAGTTGAGGCGGATCACCGCCCCGTCGGCGCCGCTGTGCTTGCGGGAGTTCCCCACCGCCTCCTGGACGATGGCGAACATGGCCCGTTCGGCGTTCTGCCGCAGCCGCTGGCTCTCCCCGTGGACGCTCAGGCGCACGTCGAAGCCGTCCTCCCGCTGGCGGCGGGCATATTCCTCCATGGCCGCCACCAGGCCCCGCGCCTCCAAGATCACCGGCCTCAGGTCGAACAGCATGGTGCGGACCTCGCGCAGGGTTCGCTCCAGCAAGGGCTCCAGGGCGGCTAACTCGCCGCGGGCCTCCGGTCGCCCCTGATCCCACAGGCGCAAGCCCAGGCGCAGCCGCATGATCACCGAGGCCAGGAGTTGGGCCGGGCCGTCGTGCAGGTCCCGCGCCAGTTGGTTGCGAACGTCCTGTTCCACGTCCAGGATGCGGTCGCGCTCCTCGGCCAGCTCAGAGTAGAGGCAGGCGTTCTCGATGGAGATGGCCGCCTGGCTGGCCACGGCCAAGAGGAGGGAGATGTCATCATCCCCGAACTGGCGGCCGTCGCCCTTGTTGAGGACCTCGAGAACGCCGACCACCTTCCGCTTGGTGATCATGGGCACGCAGGCCAGGGACACGGTGGGGAAGCCGGCCTGAGCACTGACCTCGGGGTAGAAGCGGGGGTCGCTCTGAGGGTCGTTGACCACCAGGGGCTGGCGGTTGGTCACCGCCCAGCCGGCCACCCCGGCGTCCGCCGGGATGCGCTTGCCGACCAGGCTCTCCCCGCCGCCGCCGCTAACCACGGCGAACTCCAGTTGGTCGCCCTGGTCGTCCAGGAGGAGCAAAGACCCGGCCGCCCCGCCGACGATGGCCACCGCCGCCGAGAGCACCTCCGAGAGCAGAGCCTCCAGCTTAAGCTCCGAGGTCACCCGCTGCGCCACCAGCCGCAGGGTCTCCAGGGATTCCACCCGCGCCTGGGCGGCCGCCAACTCCTGTTGCAGCCTCTCGTTCTCTCGCTGAAGTGCGTCTGCCTTAGACAACCGAGGCCTCCCCGATGGCGAGCGTCCTCCCGCCAATCACCGGGGACCGGGCGCCTGGGTGCAGTCTAATCAAGACGGTTGGGGTCCGCCAGTGTGGCCGCCGGCGGTACACATAACCGGCCTGGCCGCAGGAGTCGGGAGAGGCTTGTTGTGGGGATGGGGCCATGCTAGAATCGCGACATTCATCGCCTTCGGAGATCGGATGGGAAGCGCTCTCAGGGTTTTTGGCCGGTCCTTCCGGGACTGGTGGGACGACATGTTCCTCATGGTGGGCGTCAACCTGATGTGGGGGCTGCTGGCCATCCCGATCATCACCTTGTTCCCCGCCACCATGGGCGCCTACTACCTCACCTCGGCCAAGGCCCAGGGCCGCCGTATCGAGTTCGACCTGTTCTGGCAGGGGTTCCGCCAGTATTTCGGCAAGTCCTGGGCCCTGGGAGCCATCAACACCGTGATAACGGTGCTCCTGGTGGTAAACATACTCTTCTACATCCAGCAGCCCAACTGGCTCTTCTACCTCACCATCATCTGGCTCTACCTGCTCATCCTCTGGATCGGGATACTGATCTACGTCTTCCCTCTGGCCCTGGAGCAGGACAACAAGAGCGTCAGGCTGATCTACCGCAACGCCGTCCTGCTGGCCATGGGCCGGCCGGTGTTCACCCTGGTGATCGCCATTCTGTCGGTATTGCTGCTGGCCGCCAGCATTGTGCTATCGCCCCTGCTTCTGCTGGTGTACATCCCCCTCTCGGCCCTGGTGGGGAACCACGCCCTGATCGTGGCCCTGGAGGACATCGAGCGGCGCCAGGCCAAGATGGCGGCCCGCAATCGCGCCAACGAGGACCAGGAAGAAGAGGGAGAGTAGCCTCTCCTCTCCCGCGATTTCGTTCGCG
>JBBQIE010000037.1:0-10529 GCA_038324625.1 Anaerolineae bacterium
AAGCGGTGGAGAAGGTGATCGCCGGGCCGGAGCGCCGCAGCCGGGTTATCAGCGCCGAAGAGAAGGAGATCGTGGCCTACCACGAATCGGGCCACGCCGTGGTCATGGCCTCGCTGCCCCATTCCGATCGGGTACACAAGGTGTCGGTGGTATCCCGGGGCATGGCTCTGGGGTACACTCTGGGCCTCCCCGAGGATGAGCGCTATCTGCGGCATCGTCTCAAGTTCATGGCGGACCTCTCCGGGCTTCTCGGGGGACGGGTAGCTGAGGAGTTGGTGTTCGACGATATCACCACCGGTGCCAGCAATGATCTGGAGAAAGTGACCCGGGTGGCCCGTAAGATGGTCACCGAGTACGGGATGAGCGACAAGCTGGGCCCCCTCACCTTCGGCGAGAAGCAGGAGCTGATCTTCTTGGGCCGGGAGATCGGTGAGCAGAGGAACTACAGTGAGGCTATAGCCGAGACCATTGATGCCGAGGTGAAGCGCATCGTGGATGAGGCTTACGCCACGGCCCGGCAGGTGCTGGTGGATAAGCGAGATCGCCTGGACGTGATTGCGGCCAGGGTGATGGAAGTCGAGACCATGGATGGCGAGGAGTTCTACGCTCTCCTGCGGGGAGAGCCCCTCCCGGTGCGCGCGGAGTCGGACCCGCCGACCGGTCAGGGGAAGCAGGAACGGGCCGGCGCGGAGCGGGTCGAGCCGACCCCACTGGAGCAGCGCCGGAGTGGGGCGGGCAGGCCAAGCGAGTCGCCGGCTTAGCTGGGGCCGCGGCTAGAGAGGCTTGGCGCCGGCCAGCTCGATCGCGGTCAGTAGTGCTATTCGGGCGGTTGATGCCTTATTGGTCCATCGGTCATACCCCAGCAGGTGGCGGCGGCATAGGGCCCGGCCGGGGGCGATGACGGCGATGTAGACGAGGCCCACAGGTTTGGCGGGGCTGCCGCCCGAGGGCCCGGCGATGCCGGTAGTGGCGATGGCGATGTCGGCCCCCAGAAGCTTGATGGCCCCTCTGGCCATGGCCAGAGCTACGGGGGCGCTCACGGCCCCAAAGGTGCTTAGGTAGCCGGCGGGAACGCCAAGCAGTTGTTGCTTAGCGGTATTGGAGTAGACGACGACCCCACCCAGGAAGTACCCGGACGATCCAGGCACGTCGGTGATGGTGCCGGCGATGAGGCCCCCGGTGCAAGACTCGGCGGTGCATATCGTAAGCCCCTCGGAGACGGCTAAGATGCCGAGCTGTTGGGCGACTTCTTCCAGGCCCATGCGATCCCTCCTGCTGGGAGGTGATCTTAGCATGGGTCTCTTCGCGCGACCAGGGTCCAGGGATCGGGACCGGCATATTGGCAGCGCAGGCGATAGTTTGGTACACTTCTTGTTATTGGAAGGCAACCCCCGTGGCGTCGTCTCGAATTGAGGGTGAAGGCTATTGGGTGTATGGTTCGGAACGCCGGGGAGGCGCACGCCGCCCCTTGATGCTTGAGGAGATGTGGAGATGCTGAAGCGACTGGTGATGGCAATCGGGACGTTGTCTCTGGCCGCGCTGATCGCGGCCTGTTCTCCCCCGCTCACAGCGGAGGAAGAGGCTACCCCCACGCCTATCCCCACCCCGATTGTGCCCGACAAGCCCATGTACGAGGTGAAGCGGGGAGAGGTGGTGGATAACGAGGATTTCCTCTGCCGGGTCGCCCCGGAGCGGGAGGAACAGCTTTCTTTCAAGATGAGCGGTCGGGTGGCCACGGTCAACGTGGAGAAAGGCGACGAGGTCAAGGCGGGTGATATCCTGGCCGAGCTGGAGGTCCAGGACCTCATGAACCAGGTGGACCAGGGGCGGGTAGATCTGGAGAAAGCGCAGATATCGCTGGCCCAGGCCCAGGTGGAAGTGGACAACAAGCTGGCGGTGGCGCGCCGAGACCTCGAGATCGCTCAGGTGAGGCTGGACCAGGCGGTACAGGGCCAACAGTACTCGGTGGCTCAGGCGGCCACGGAACTGGATAACGCTCGCATACGGCTGGCTCAGGCGCAAGCCAATGATCCCGCTCTAGCCTTGAAGGAAGCCGAGGGAGTTCTGGCTAAGGCGGAGGGGGCGCTGAGAGAGGCGCAGATTGCCTACGCCGACGCGGCTCAGGATCCGAGCAAGAGCGCGGCGGCCCAAGAAGCCTATCGCAGCGCTCTGCTCGATTACGATTTGGCCCAGGCGCGTTTCGAGTCGGCGAAGGCGGCGGCAACCAACGCCACCTACAACACCGCCATCCTGCAAAACGCCGTGCAAACCGCTGAGCTGAACCTTCAGCGAGTCCAGAGCGGAGCCGACCCTCTCCTCCAGAAGAACCTGGAGGCGGCGCAACGAGAGGTGCAGAGCCTGGAGCAGGGAGTGGATCCGCTCCTGGAGAAGAACGTGGAGACGGCACAGTTGCGCCTGGACCGCCTGGCGGCCCAACTCAGCGCGGCCCAGATCGTGGCTCCCTTCGATGGGGTGGTGACCGGGGTGCTGGCGTTCGAGGGCCGGGAGGCTCAGGACCGCAAACCGGTGATCGTGATTGCCGAGCCCGGCTCCGTGGAGCTTTCCTGCGACCTGACCAGCAGCGTGCTGGACAAGCTGTCGGAAGGGATGCCGGCGACTATCATCTTCTCCGATCGCCCGGGCGAGACCCTTTCGGGTAGCATTCGCCTCCTTCCCTACCCCTATGGCGGGGGCGGGGTCAGGTCCGATGCCGCCACGCAGGAAGACAAGTCCACCCGAATCGCCTTCGACCCGGGACAGGGCGAGGGCCTCGATCCTGGGCAACTGGCCAAGGTCAGCGTCACTATCGAGAAGCGGGAGAACACCCTCTATCTGCCCCCTCAGGCCATTCGCACTTTCGAGGGCCGTCGGTTCGTGGTGGTGCAGGATGCCGAAGGGCGTCAGCAGCGACTGGATGTCAAGCTGGGCATCTCCGGTGACGACCGGGTCGAGATCCTGGAAGGGGTGGAAGAGGGCCAGTCAATAGTAGGTCCGTAGGCAGATTGGTGGGTTGGAGGCGGTGCGAGAGCCGCCTCCAACCCGGTATCGCTGAAGTCCGGTCTCGGGGAGCGAGGCGAGGGTAATCCATGGGCAGTTTCGGCAACATGTTCGGTATCGTCGGGCTGGCATTCCGACGGCTGAGGGCGGCCATCGGGCTCACCTTGATGAGCCTGCTCGGCTTGACGGTCGCCGTGGCCCTCATCATGAGTGTGCCGTTGTTCTCCGACGCCATCAACTACAACCTCCTGCGGGAGGAGTTGCGGGGGATGTCGGAGACCGGCAATCGGCCTCCGTTCGCCTTCATGTTCCGCTACGTCGGGGCCTGGTATGGTGGTATTGACCAAGAGAAGTTCGGCCCGGCGGACGAGTACATCACCGAGGTAGCGCCCTGGACCATCGGCCTGCCCCTACAACAGAGCATCCGCTACCTCAAGACCGACAACTTCCGCCTGTTCGCCGCCTCGGAAGCCCAATACGCCGATATCCGTCAGCCTCTGGCCTATGCCTATCTGGGCTACGTCACCGCTCTCCAGGATCATATCACTATAGTGGAGGGCAACTGGCCCGCCATCGCCCAGAGGGCCACGGACACTCTGGAAGTCCTGATCAGCCAGCCTCTGGCCACGGCCGCCGGCATCCAGGTGGGGGAGGAGTACATCCTCTTCGACAAGGGGGGCGAGAACTCCTTCTCCGGGGTCAAGCAACCGGCCCAGATCCCGGTGCGCATCGCCGGAGTCTGGACTCCCACCGACCCCCAAGAGGAGTTCTGGTTCTACACTCCCAAGGCCTTCGAGGATGTCTTCTTCGTCCCCGAAGAGAGCTTCACCGCTAGGGTGATACCGGCGGGCCGGAACCCCATCTACTTGGCGCTGTGGTATCTGGTGTTCGATGGCTCCGAGGTGCGCACCGAGAACGTGCCGCCACTGATCGGACGGATGGTCACCGCTCAGAGCCGGGCGGCCACCGTCCTGGAGAACACCTCTCTCGATGTCTCTCCCATGGACGCCATGTTGCGCTATCAGCGCAAGGCGGAACTGCTCACGGTTCTGCTGCTGGTATTCAGCGTCCCGGTGGTGTTCTTAGTGCTCTACTTCATCGGCCTCGTCTCCGGGATGGTGGTGCAGAGGCAGAAGGCCGAGATCGCCGTGCTCAAGAGCCGAGGGGCGACCAGCCTCCAGATTCTGCTGCTCTACTTGATCGAGGGCCTGATGATCGGGGCGGTGGCCCTGGTGCTGGGGGCTCTGCTCGGCCAGGTGGTGGCCATGGTGATGGGGAACACCAAGTCGTTCCTCTTGTGGATTTGGCGCCAGCCGCTCCCGGTAACCATGACCCAGAGCGCCGTGCGCTTCGGCCTGGCGGCCGTGGGGCTGGCCTTGCTGGCCAGTCTGGTGCCGGCGATGGGTGCCGCCGGGTACACGATTGTGACCTACAAGCAGGAGATGGCCCGAAGCCTGAAGCGGCCGGCTTGGCAGCGGTACTTCCTGGACTTCATCCTCCTGGTGCCGCCCCTGTATGGCTACTACGTACTGAGTCAGAGAGGGTCGCTGTCCTTCCTGGAGCTGGGCACCCAGGGCAGCCCTTTCAGCGAGCCTCTATTGTTCCTGGTGCCGGCGTTGTTTCTGTTCGCTGCCTCGTTGCTCTTCATCCGCTTCTTCCCCTACCTCATGTCGTTCCTGGCTTGGGTGGTGCAGAGGATGGGGAGCGTGCCCACGGTCCTGGCTATCCGGCACCTGGCCCGGTCGGCCAGCTTCTACACCGGACCTCTGCTGTTGCTGATTCTGACCTTGAGCCTGGCGGCTTTCACCGCGTCCATGGCCCTCACCCTCGACCAGCACAACGGCGACGCCGTCTATTACCGAGTGGGCGCCGACATGAAGCTGGTAGAGCTGGGTGAGAACACCGAGGATACCGGCGGCCCGGCGGCGGGTGGTGGAGGTGGCCAGCCGGCCGCCGATGAGGCCAACAAGGAGGATCCCTTGGCAGCCACCACCGTCAAGTGGCTGTTCTTGCCGGTTACCGAACACCTGCAGGTGCCCGGGGTCCGGGCGGCCACCCGAGTGGGTCGGTTCAACGCCAGCGCCAATCTAGGCGGGGCGGCGGCCCAGATCAACTTGATGGGTGTGGACCGGGTGGACTTCCCGCGGGTGTCCTACTGGCGGCCGGACTTCGCCCCCCGCTCCCTGGGTGGCCTCATGAACTCCTTGGCGGTCGAGGACTCGGCCCTGATTGTGGATCGGCGCTTCCTGGCCGACTACGCTATCAACGTTGGTGACAAGGTCAAACTGAGCCTGAACGCCTCCGGACTGGGGGGGACGGCTGACTTCACCATCGTGGACTATGCCCGCCTCTTCCCCAGCCTCTACCCGGAGGACGGCTACTTCGCCATCGCCAATTTGGACTTCATCCACGAGCGGATCGGCGGTACCGTGCCCTACGACGTGTGGCTCCGCACCGATACCGCCTACGAGGGGACGGAGATCGTGGACGGAGTCGAGGACGTGGGCCTGAGGGTGCTGTCGGATCAGGACTCGCGGGCCTTGGTGGCCGAGTATGAGAAGCAGCCCGAGCGCACCGGCACCTTCGGCATTCTTTCCGTAGGCTTCGTGACCTCGGCGCTGCTGACGGTGCTGGGCTTCCTGCTATACTCTCTGGTGTCTTTCCAGCGCCGCTTCATCGAGCTCGGTATCCTCAGGGCCATCGGCCTCTCCATCAGCCAGATGTCGGCTTTCTTGGCCCTGGAACAGGCCTTCCTCATCGGGACCGGCTTGGTGATGGGGACGATCATGGGCGTCTGGGCCAGTAGTCTGTTCATTCAGTTCCTTCAGGTAGGGGCGGGTAAGTACGCTCTCACCCCTCCATTCGAGGTTCAAGTGGCTTGGGGCGCCATCGCCAACATCTACGTGGTATTCTTGCTGATGTTCCTCTTCGCCGTGGGCACCATGATGTACATGCTGGTGCGAATGCGAGTGTTCCAGGCCGTGAAACTGGGAGAGACCGCGGGCTAGAATCTGCAACTATGTGCGGTCCGAGTCCGGGCCAGACGGGAGGTATCACCCTACATGAATAACGACTTCCTGGGCGCAACTGACGAACATATCGTCATCTGCGATAACCTGGTGAAGATATACAAGGTCGCTGAGCTGGAGGTGGTTGCGCTTCAGGGGCTGGACCTGCTGGTTGAGCGCGGCGAGCTCATGGCCATCGTGGGCTCCAGCGGTAGCGGCAAGTCCACCCTGCTGAACATTTTGGGCGGGCTGGACCGCCCATCGGCGGGGAAGATCGTCGTGGATGGTCAGGATCTGCTGAAGCTGAGCGACCTGGCCCTGAACCGATATCGCCGAAGCAAGGTCGGCTTCGTCTGGCAGCAGACGGCCCGCAACCTCATCCCCTACCTGACGGCGGTCGAGAACATAGAGTTGCCCATGATGATCTCGGGCACCTCCCAGAAGGAACGACGGGAGTGGGCGGACGAACTACTGGAGGCGGTGGGGCTGACCGCCAGGAAGGACCACAAGCTGGTGCAGATGTCCGGTGGAGAGCAGCAGCGGGTGGCCATCGCCGTGGGCCTTTCCAACCATCCGGTCATCCTACTGGCCGATGAGCCCACCGGTGAGGTGGATACCGTCACCGCCGCCGCCATCTTCAACGCCTTCCGCCGGCTCAACGAGCGCTACAACCTCACCATCATGATCGTCACCCACGACCCGGGCATCGCCGGGCAGGTGGATCGGGTAGTGGCCATCCGCGACGGGCGGACCAGCTCCGAGACGGTTCGACAGATGGAAACGGGGATTGGACTGGAAGAAGGGGAGGACGGCGAAGCTTCTGAGGGGATCTTCGCCGCTTTCGAGGAATATGTGGTGCTGGATTCGGCCGGCCGCCTGCAGCTGCCTCGGGAGTACCTAGAGGAACTGGGGTTCCACGACCGGGCGCAGCTGGAGATGGTTGAGGGCGGCATTCTGGTGAAGCCGGTACTGGGCCGTTTGGCCGCCGCCGGCAATGGCCGGGGCTCCGGCCTCGATGTCCCCCTGGATGAGCTCGACGACCGGTCGAGCGCCGTGCATAGAGTGCGGCGAGGCATCTCCGGCATCTTCCGCGGACGCAAGTCAGGAGGTTAGAGTAGTGGCTCTTGCCGAGCGTATGGAAAGAAGCGGGCCGGCCCTGGACACCGACGAGATCATGGTGCGCACCGTGGACTTGGTGCGGACCTACCAACTGGGGAGTGAATCGGTCTACGCCCTTCGAGGGGTGGACCTGGCGGTGGCCCGGGGTCAGTTCGTGGCCCTGAAGGGCCGATCGGGATCGGGCAAGACCACGCTTCTCAACCTGGTCAGCGGGCTGGACAAGCCCACCTCCGGGGAGATCAGCCTCCTGGGGCACGATCTCAGCAGCGCCAGCGAGGGAGAGTTGCTGGAGCTGCGACGGCGACATATCGGCTTCATTTTCCAGTCGTTTGCCTTGATTCCGACCTTCTCCGCTCTCGAGAACGTGGATCTCATGCTGCGAATCGGGGGGTTCGAGCGGCGCGAGCGAGCCCGGCGGGTCCGGGAATGCCTGGAGTTGGTGGGCCTGCTGAAATGGGGCGGACACCGGCCCTACGAGCTCTCCGGTGGCCAGCAGCAGCGGGTGGCCATCGCCCGAGCCCTGGCTAACCGCCCTGAGCTCCTCATCGCCGACGAGCCGACGGGTGAGTTGGACAGTGTCACCGGCCGGCAGATTCTCGAGCTCTTCCGGGACATCGTGGACTCCGAGGGGGTGACCCTGGTGATGGCCACGCACGACCCCACCCTCGAGGACTACGCTGATGTGATATACGAACTGGTGGATGGCCAGATCGTCGAGGCAAAGGACATGCGGAGTTACCAGTAGGGACAGCGTTGGTTTTCAACTGGAACGCAAGGAGGGAGGCGCAACCCGAGCCTCCCTCCTTGCGTTTGGGCCTCGGTAATACTCAGAACGTGGGCTGAAGGTCCACCGATCGCAGTGCCAACCGGAACTCCTCCTCGATAGCCTCCAGAGCATCTTGGCTCTGAGCCTCGAAGCGGAGGGTAAGGCGCGGCTCGGTGTTGGAGGCACGGACCACCCCCCATCCTTGTTCGAACATGACCCGAGCCCCGTCTATGTCAATCACTTGATGATCTCGAGCGAACCGGGACCGCAGCGCCTCCACTACCTCGAACTTGCGTTCGTCCGGGCAGGGAACCGTCAGCTCCGGGGTGCTGGGGTAGTGGGGCAGGGCGTCCACTAGCCGGCTGAGCGGCTGATCCTGAGCGGCGAGCATGTTGGAGAAGACGGCGGCGGCGAAGGTCCCGTCGTCGAAGTCAATCTCAGGGTCATCGAAGTAGTAGTGGCCACTCATCTCCCCGCCGAAGAGGGCGCCCTGCTCCCTCATGGCCGCCAGGAGGAAGGGGTAGCCGACGCGGGTCATGACCAGCTTGCCTCCCAAGCGCTCCACCTCCTCGATCAGCACCTGCGAGACCTTGACCTCGAACACCACCTTGCCGCCTGGGTGCTCGGGGAGAGCTTGCCGGGCCAGCAGGGCCATGAACTGGTTGGGGGTGACGGTGCGGCCCCGGTCGTCCACTACTCCTAGTCGGTCGCCGTCCCCGTCGAAGGCGAAACCGACATCCGCCTTTTCCTCAAGGACCCGAGCCCTGAGGGCCTCCAGGTTGGCGTCCTTCATGGGATCGGGGTGGTGATTGGGGAAGGTCCCGTCCGGCTCGATGAACAGAGGCACTACCTCGGCACCGATGCCCTTCAGGACCTCGGGAGCCACCAGGCCGGCGCAACCATTCCCGCCGTCAAGGACCACCTTGAGAGGCCTGGCCAGACTGAACTTAGCGGCGACGGTGCGAACGTAGGGCTGAATGGCATCCAGGGTGCTGACGCTGCCGGAGCCCTCTTCGAAGTCGCCGCTCTCCGCCAAGTCGGCAAGGTCCTGCAGGGCATCAGACACTAGTGGGGTCTTGCCTTGCCTGACCTTGATGCCGTTGAACTGAGGCGGATTGTGGCTGGCAGTGATCATGACCCCACCGTCGGCATCGAAGTGCTCGACGGCGTAGTACATTAGGGGGGTGGGCACCAGCCCGATATCCATCACGTCCAGACCGGTGCTGCGCAGGGCCTCAATCATGACTTTGTGAAAGCCGGGTGAGCTGGGCCGGACGTCGTGGGCGGCGACCACGTTGGCGGCGCCGCCTCGGCGCAGGTAACTGCCGGCGGCTTTGCCGATGCGCTCGATCACCTCCGTGGTGAGGTCATCGCCGACCAGGCCGCGGATGTCGTAGGCGCGAAACATGGAACGATTGATGTCGCCGGTAGGCATGGGCACGTCTCCCTGAGTGGTCTCTATGATGGGACGGGGTCAGCGGCTGAGGTAGGCGATGATGGCTCGGCAGAACGCCGGCAGGTCAGCCGGGCCGCGGGAGGAGATGAGATTCCCATCCTCCACCACCTCGCGATCCACCCAGCGGGCACCGGCGTTCACCAGATCGTCTCGCACCGATTGGGTGCTGGTCATCTCTCGGCCCCTGACTATCTCGGCGGAGATGGCCACCCAGGGGGCGTGGCAGATCGTGGCGACTAACTTGCCGGCGCGGAAGCAATCCCGCACCAAGGCGAGCATGTCGGCGTGTCTTCTCATGCGATCGGGGGCATAGCCGCCGGGGATGATAACGGCCGCCAGTTCTGCCGGTTTGAGATCGCGGGCCTGAACATCCACCGAGACCGCGATGCCGTGCTTGCCGGCATAGGAGGAGGCCCCTCGGCTTCCCACGACCACGACCTCGGCTCCTTCCTCCCGGAAGCGATAGAGCGGGTACAGCAGCTCGATGTCCTCGTACAGATCCTCGGCGAGGATGGCGATCTTCTTGTCCTCAAGTAACATGGTTTCCTCCGTTCTCGGTCATAGGGCTGTATCGGTCACCTAACCAGGCCAATATAGGCCAGGGGGCCCGGCGGGTCAAGGGGTGTACCGGGATACCGGCTGTGGCGCTCGTTTGGCCGAAGACGCAGCATGACTTCAACAGGCGCAACCCATTGACATTGCCGCTATCCATGTTGTACACTGGCATTGTCCTACCATCCTATGACTTGGGACACCTCCATAGGAGCGGTTAATTGGCTGTAGCTGCCGACATTGAGCGGGCCCTGCTGGCTCGAATCATCACCGGTCAATACCCACCCGGATATCGGCTGCCTTCGGTGCGGGAGCTGGCCGAGGAGTTCGCTGCCAACAAGAACACCATCAGCCGGGCCTACCAGGAGTTGGTGAGGAAGGGATACCTGCGGACTGAGGCCGGCGTAGGTGCCTTCGTATCCGACGGGCCGCGACAAGGCTCCGGGCTGGAAGCGGCTCGCGAGGCTCTGGCCGAGGATCTGGCCGATGTCCTCCATCAGGCGAAGCTCCTGGGGCTAGGGATGGAGGAGGTGGCAGCCCTATTCTACCGGCTGATGGGCAGCACCTATGCCGCCGACCGGGTCCGAATTCTCTTCGTAGAATGCAACGACTACGATGCCAAGACCTTGGG
>JBBQIE010000038.1:0-10451 GCA_038324625.1 Anaerolineae bacterium
CTTTGGCGTGGACGTGGTGGATGGCCTCGGCCAGCCCTCGCACCGCCTGCACCGGGTCAATCCCCTGCCAGAAGAGGTGGCTGGGGTCGAAGTTCACTCCCAGGTGATCCCCGGTGGCGTCGCGCAGCTTGGTGGCCGTCTCCGGGTTGTAGACCGCCATCCCCGGGTGCATCTCCAGGGCGATTTTCACCCCGTGAGAGCGGGCGTACTCTTCCTCGGCCTTCCAGTAGGGTATGAGCACCTCATTCCACTGGTAGTCGAGGATCTTGAGGAAGTCATCCGGCCAGGGGCAGGTGACCCAGTTGGGATACTTGTCCGCCGGTGAGCCCCCGGGGCAGCCGGAGAAGGTGTTCACCACCGGGATCTCGAGCTTCTCCGCCAGAAGCACCGTCTTGCGCCAAGCCTCGTGGGAGGACTGGGCGAACTTCTTGTCCGGATGCACCGGGTTGCCGTGGCAACTGAAGGCGCTGATGATCATGTCCCGGCTCTCGACCGCCTTGACCAGGCCCTTGGCCTTGGCATCGTCGGCCAGGAGAGCCTCCGGGTCGGCATGGGCAGTGCCCGGATATCCACCGGTGCCCAACTCGACCGCCTCCAGTCCTAGCTCAGCGATGGCATCGAGCGCCTGTTCGAGCGGTCGGTCCTGAAACAGAGCCGTGAAGATTCCGATCTTCATGCTTGCACCCCCTCTAGATGTGTGCTGAACGCGAGACTACGGCATGGCAGCAAAGCGTGGGGATTATAGAGAGCGGCCAGAAGGGTTGTCAACGGTCCGCCGGCAATGGTATACCTTCGAGCCGCGGCCCCGTGGGGGCTCCTAGCCGGCTGTCACCGGCGTCGAGCCCGGGACCAGCCCCCCGAAGGTGAAGGCTCTGGACGCCAAATCACTGCTTCTCTGGCTGATTGCCGGGTATCTGATCGGCTCTTTCCCCACTGCCTACGTGGCCGCCAAGCTCACCAAGGGCATTGACCTACGGGACTTCGGCAGCGGCAACGTGGGGGGATCGAACGCCATCAAGGCAGTGTCCTTCAAGGTCGGGGCCGCCGTGGCCCTGACCGACGCCGCCAAGGGAATGGTCCCGGCCATCGTCGCCCTCCTGGTGACCGGATCCCTGCTTCCGGCGGTTGCCGTGGGGACCGGGGTCACCATTGGCCACTGCTGGTCCCTATACCTTGGCTTCACCGGTGGGAGAGGGATGTCGGCCGCCCTCGGGGCCATCTTCCCCATCTTCCCCGTGGGCCCGGTATGGGTCATCGCCGTCCACATCGCCGGCAGCTTCCTGCACCGGTCCGCCCTGGCCGATATGGTGGCCCTCATCACCCTGCCCTTGGTCGCTCACCTGGCCACCGGAGAACCGGCCCTAGTGCTTCAGGCCGTCGCCATCCTCATCATTGTTTCGGCCAAGCGCCTGCATGCCAATCTGCTGCCTCTACCTCGCGATCCCCAGGAGCGCCGCCGGGTCCTGTGGCGACGCCTGCTCTACGACCGCGATGTCCCCCCCGACCAGCCCTGGACCGAGCGCGTCCACATAAGACAGAGCCCGCCTGACTGACAGGCGGGCTCTGAGAGCAGCGGCTAGGGCACGGCCGCCGACTTGCGGTGTCGAATCCCGGTCCGGGATTTCGGGCGCTTGGGCTCTTCTCCCAAGGCCGCCGACACCACATCGTCCATGTTCTCAGCGGCCACGAACTTGATCCTTCGCCGAATACGGCTGGGGATGTCCACCAGGTCCTTCTCGTTCTTCTTAGGAATGACGATCGTATCCAGCCCGGCCCGGTGGGCCGCCAGGACCTTCTCCTTGAGACCGCCGATCTCCAGCACCCGGCCCCGCAGGGTGATCTCCCCGGTCATGGCCACCTCGCGATGCACCGGGCGGCCGGTGAGGGCGGAGAGGATGGCGGTGGCGATGGTGATGCCGGCGGAAGGCCCGTCCTTGGGCACCGCCCCCTCGGGCACGTGTACGTGCAGATCCACCTTGTCGAAGTCCACCTCCCCGAGGCCGAACATCTCCGCGTTCGCCCGCGTGTAGGACAAGGCCGCCTGGGCCGACTCCTGCATGACGTCACCCAGTTGGCCGGTGAGGAGCAGGCTCCCTTTCCCCTCCATCATGGAGACCTCGACGGTCAGGACGTCGCCACCCACCTCGGTCACCGCCAAGCCGGTAGCCACCCCGATCTGGTCCTCTTCTTCTTTCAGACCGAAGCTGTACCTGGGTACCCCCAGGTAGCCCGATAGGGCCCGCGCCCCCACCCGTGCCGGAGTCTTCTTGCCCTCGGCCACCTTGCGAGCCAGCTTGCGGAAGATGTTGGCTATCTGCCGATCGAGGTTCCGCACCCCCGCCTCGTAGGTGTAATCACGGATGATCTGGCGCAAGGCCCCATCGGTGAAGGACACCTCACTCAGGCCGTGCTCCCGAAGTTGCCGGGGAATGAGAAACTTCCGGGCGATGGCCACTTTCTCATCCTCGGTGTAGCCGGGGAACTCGATGATCTCCATGCGATCCCGAAGGGCGTCAGGGACCGGGTCCAGCCAGTTGGCGGTGGTGATGAACATCACCTCGGATAGATCGTAAGGCACTTCCAGGTAATGGTCGGAGAAGGAGTTGTTCTGCTCCGGGTCCAACACTTCCAGCAAGGCAGCCGACGGGTCACCCCGGAAGTCGTAACCCAGCTTGTCCACCTCGTCCAGCATGAAGACCGGATTGACCGACCCGGCTCGACGCATGGTCTGGATGATCCGCCCCGGCAAGGCCCCGATGTAGGTGCGTCGGTGCCCCCGGATCTCGGCCTCATCCCGCACTCCCCCGAGGCTGACCCGGACGAAGTTGCGGCCCAGGGCCTCGGCGATGGAGCGCCCTAGAGAGGTCTTCCCCGTGCCCGGCGGGCCCACGAAGCACAGGATCGGGGTCCGCATCGAATCCGCCGCCAGCTTCCGCACGGCGATGTGCTCGACGATGCGCTCCTTCACCTTGTCCAGGCCGTAGTGATTGTCGTCCAGGACGGCAGCCACGTTGGTGATGTCCATGTTGTCGGTGGTCTCCTGCTCCCAGGGCAGGTCCAGAAGCCAATCCACGTAGGTGCGGATGATGCCGCCCTCGGGGGACCCAGGGGGCATGCTCTTCAGCCGGCCCAGTTCCCGCAGGGCCCGCTCTTTGGCCTCCTCCGGCAGACCCGCCTCGTTCAGGCGCTGCTCCAGCTGCTCCAGTTCTTGCTCATAGGGGTCGGCTTCGCCCAGTTCCCGCTGAATGGCCCGCATCTGCTCCCGCAGGAAGTACTCCCGCTGGGAGCGATCCACCTCCTCCTGCACCCGAGACTGGATGCGATCCTCCAGCTCCAGAACGTCCAGCTCCTTGGCCAGCAACATGCTCAGCTTCTGCAGCCGCGACACCGGATCCAAGGTCTCCAGCAGATCCTGGCGCTCCGGCAGCCCGGCGTTGATGATGGAAGCCATCATGTCCGCCAGCCAGCCGGGATCGTCAATGTTCATGGCAGCGACGTAGGCGTCCTCGGGCATACTGTCCGAGAGGCGAACGCAACGCTCGAACAAGGTCAACACCGCCCGCATGAGGGCCTCGACGGGAAGGCCGGAAGCGCGGCTCTCGGACAGCCGAACGATCCGGGCTCGCACGTAGGGCCCATCCTCGATCAGGTCCAGCACCCGAACCCGTCCCTGACCTTGGGCCAGCACGCTGGTGGTCCCATCCGGCATCCGCAGGGTGCGGGCCACGGTGACCACCGTCCCGATGTCATAGAGATCGGCCCGAGTGGGATCGGTGACGTCGGCGTTCCTCTGGGTCACCACCACCAGGTCGGACTCGGTATGCAGGGCCCCTTCCAGGGCTCGGACGGACTTGTCCCGCCCGACCATGAGAGGCGCCACCATATGCGGATAGACCACCGTATCTCTCAGGGGCAGCAGAGGCAGGTCTTCGACCTCCTCCACTTGCAGCCCGTAGACCTCTTCTTCACGCTCTAACAAGGGGAATCCTCCAATCATCTCCTAAGGAGACGACCTCAATCTCTCCATCGCCGCTTGCGATGCGGCCAAAGCGTCGGGCCACTGCCTCTCTGGCGGCCGCCACCACGAACAGGGATCCGGCCACACAAATGCAGTCATCCCGGCTCGCCGCCGACAGCGCCGCCCATAGCGCCTCTTCCACCGTGCCGGCAATTCGGTGAGAGATGCCCAGCTCACCGGCGATGGCGGCGATGGCATCGGCCTCCGCCGACCGGTCGTGCTCGCTCCGGCATATGTAGACGGTGAGGCCCGGCTGCCGCATGGCCGACAACATGCCGGCGATGTCCTTATCCCTAGAGGCGCCGAATACCAGATGCAGGGCATTGTAGCCCAGGTGGCGCTCCAGGGCGTCTCGGAGCCGCCGGAAGGAATCGGCGTTATGAGCCCCGTCCAAAACCAGGTAAGGGCTCCGGCGGACGATCTCGAATCGTCCCGGCCAGCACACCCCGGCCACTCCATCCACCAGATGGCGATGCACCAAGCCGAAAGTGCCAGGCATCTTCTCCATCGCCGCCAGGGCTAGAACCGCGTTCTCCACCTGATGCTCGCCCAGCAGGGGCAGCACATAGCTCCCGTCGGCCATGGGCCGGGGTCGCTCCGGGCCGGTCACGGCGAACTCCTGTCCGCCCTGGCTGAAAGCGCCGACGGCGTAGCGCCACTGCTCGCCCACCCACTCGATCGGGGCCGACACTTCCTTGGCCCGCGCACGGATCACCCGGGCCGCCTCCGGGTCCTGAGCCGCCGAGACCACCGGGATACCCGGTTTGATGATCCCCGCCTTCTCGCCGGCGATAGCCGCCAGGCTGTCGCCCAGGATGGCGGTGTGATCCTTACTGATCGAGGTGATGACCGACACGTAGGGAGCGATCACGTTGGTGGCGTCCAGCCGGCCTCCCAGTCCCACCTCGATGACCGCCGTGTCCACTCCCTCGGCCGCGAAAGCCGTGAAGGCCGCCGCCGTCAGGGCCTCGAAACTGGTGATCCCCTCGATACCGGGCATGGCCTCCGCCACCCGACTCACGGCGGCGGCGAATGCCTCCCGAGAGAGGTTGGCCCCATCCACCTGGATTCGTTCGCGGATGGTGTGCAAGTGGGGAGAGGTATAGAGACCCGTGCGCCAGCCGGCCGATCGGCAAATGGAGGCCATGATGGCCGCCGTCGAGCCCTTCCCTTTGGTGCCGGCCACGTGCGCCACGGGTATGCTCTCGTGCGGATCGCCCAGGCGGTGCAGCAAATCCCGCACCCGGCCCAGATCAAACCGAGCCGCCGAATAGTCGTAGCCCGTCCTTCGCTCGTAATTGGTCAGGCTCCAGATGAAGTCCCGCGCCTCGACGTAGTCCATCCGCGTATGTGGCGATACCACCCTCATTTCCGAACAGCGTATTGTAGCATTACAATCCCAAATGGCATAATCGCTATCACTCTTCTTGTCCGGTCAGCCCATCGGCCGCCGGGAGCCGAGCACCCGACTCCCAGGCCTCCTGACTCACGGCCGTAGGCTCCTCCGCCTGAGGCCGCTCTTGGTACGACACCAGCAACTCGTAGATGTCGGTCGGCCCTCGCACTTCGACCAGCGCCGGGCTCCCCTCTCCCACTCCCAGGATGAAGGGATAGCACTGCTCTCCCCCTACCCCTCCGTGAGTGGACCGCTGGTGTTCAAAGGTCACCACCAAGTCCGACCGGCCCCACCAGTCCCACTGGCCCAGCAACACCAGGTCGCCGCTGTGCGGGTAGGACAACAGCATCCGGGTGTCCTCCACCAGTCGTCCGGCATCCGGAAGCCCGGCGAAAGCCCCCTCCCCGTTGCCCGGCTCACATAGGTAAGTGCCGGTGGTGGTGACCAGCAGGGGGCCGGCGGCGCTCCTCAGTCCCACCACCCCAATGCCCGGGTGGGCCGCCAGCCGAGGCACCAGGCCCGGGTACACCGCCTCCAGGGACTTCAGGCTCATGGGGGCCTCGCTGACGTTGAAATACACGTGCGACAGAGGACCCGAGTTCCGCACCACTATGTCGGTCCGGCGGGAGAGGTCGGTGGGCTCGTCGGTGCCATGAGCCTCCAGCGATTCCCGCAGAGTGCGAGCCGCCTCGGAGGGCAGCCCCTTGAGCCGGGCCTCCGCCACCCCCACCTCGTAGCCCAACAACGATGAGGAGCCGCCCGACTGTCCCACCTCGGTCATGCTCTCATCGGTCCGAGTAGGCTGCTCAATGCGGCTGTCTATGAACTGCCCCAACGACACCCCGAAGGCGGTCTCGAAGGGCACAGAGGGGGTCTGTCCGTGGTCGGAAAGCACGAACAGATCGTAGGGACGGCCGCCGCGGCGACGCCTCATCCGATCTATCTGCTGCACCTGGCGATCAATGGCACGCACGCTCCGAAGAGCGTAGGTGTCCTCGGGACCGAAGGAATGGGCCCAGGCGTCATAGCTGCTATAGTTGGCATAGATGTAGGGCACCCCTCGATAGACATCCACCAGAACGGCGAAGGTCTCCACCTCCCGGACCACCACGTCGGTCAGCACGTGGAAGAAGGGGGAGAGGAACCCCAGGCGGCTGAACTTGCTGGGCCAGAAGAGAGCCGACAACTGCCGCCAGACCCCGGCCAGGTAGGTCCACACCGATAGGGCCAGGATGCGCGCCACTCGCAAAGGGCTGAAAAGCATGATCAGGAATCGAGGGAGGCCCCCCACTTTCTCGATCAGGCTGGTGCGCCCGATAGCGGCCAGGGTGAACAGGGACACGGAGGCGCCGCCGTCAAACATGTTGGTGTAGCTGGCCCCGCCCTCCAATGCCCCCCGCCGGCCGGCACTGAGCCGCTGCTGCACCTCGTCCATCACGGCCGGCACCTTGCAGACGATGGCCCGGCCGGACTCCTTCTCGTACCAACGGAAGCCGGGCACGTCATAGCCGGTGCCGAACATGATCTTAGCCTGAACCACCGGGGTGGTGCTGGGAATCCCGGCGAACCAGCGGAAGACCTCGGCCTCCCCGGAGCGCATCAGCCCCGCCAGGTAGGGAGCGTAACCCCTGGTAACCGCCTCCAGCAGGGCCGCGTGCCCCAGGCCGTCAATCTGGATGGCGACGAACCCTCGCCGTTCCCCTTCGGGGGGCGATTCGAGCTGGCGGGCTACCGGACCATATCGCCACGAGTAGTACCACCTCATTAGCGATTGGTACAGGTCTATCAGTTTCCGCACCAGCACGTTCATCGGCTTCTATCCTGGCGGGAGGCGGCCAGTCGGTCAGACCCGAGGATGATCGCCCCTATTGCAGAGTGTCCAGGAGATCACGCAGCTGCTTAACCCCGTCCAGCATCGCTTCCGGGGAACCCCAGTGCTCTATACCGGCGGCGCCCTCATATCCATCCGCCATCAGCTGCCGGAGGACGTCGGCGTAGGAGACCGAAGAGCCGGCCACGCTGCTGATATTCCCGTCCTGATTCGGCTTCACGTGCAGATGTCGCACCCGGCCCCGGATCAGAGGGTAGCACCGGGTTAGGGGCTCCTCGCAGCCGGCCAGCCAGGCATTGTTGGCGTCCCAAGCTACCGCTAGGGCTTTCGAGCCGCCCAGGGCCTCGATGATCTCACTCACCTCGGCGCAGGTGCCGGAGTGGGTGGCGGCCTCCGTCTCGAAGCAGAGGAAGACCCCCTCACGCTCCGCTTCTGTCACCGCCCACTGGTAACGATCTACGATGCGGTCCAGGTAGAGACTCAAGCCCGGCCGGGGGAGATCCTGGCGCCCCGGGGTCCAGAAGGGGAACACCCTCACGACGGGGGTGCCCAACGCCTGAGCCGCCCGGACCGACCCTCGCAGGATGTCCTGGTGCTCCGCCCACTCCTCTTCGCTGTTCAGGTCGCACTTACCGAAGCTGGAGGCGATGCAAGCGGTGCCCAGGGAGTTCCGCGTTAGGAGCTCGCTCAGGTGCGCCAATTCGTCCGAGTCGAGCTGATCCACCCGTTTGCCAAACAGGCGTGATCGCAGCTCTACCGCCTGAGCCCCGGCCTCTCGACCCAGGCGCAAGGACTCCGCGATGTCGTCGGACACTTCGTCAGTGAAATAGCAGGTAGGAATCACCACAGCCTGTCCTCCTCCAGCAATCGCCCCCTGTCCTCGGCGAATCGGGGCCGGCCCACGGCCGTGGCCACGATGGTTGACCCCAGATACATCCGGTCCCCGAACCCGGGCCCAGCGGTTCCCTCCTGCTCCTCCACCACGACCCGCACCTCGACATCCGCCGCCCCCGCGGACACCGCCCCCTCACGCGCCAGCAGCTCCGCCCGCCTTTCGCCCTCTCGGACCGCCTCGTCCCGACTGGGAAAGGTCTCGGCGGCAAAGGGGCCGGTGAGGACATACCCGTCCAAGCCGGAGGCCCGGTACACCGCCTGGACCTGCACCACCTCCCGCACCACTACCGATCCGCAGATGGCTCCCACGGCATTGGCAACGGCGTGATGCTCGGGCAGCAGTGCGGTCGCGCCCAGCACGCGGCCCGCGGGGGCGACGAAGTGCCCGGCCGGGGCTCCCAGGCCGACGATGGGCAGTCGCGAGTGCAGCCTGACCTCCAGATTGTCATGGTTGCGCTCCCCCGTCAGGGCCAAGTCCAGGAGGCGCGCATTCATCCCTTCAGGGCCGTCCTCGGGCGCGCCGGTCAGGGCCCGGACCATCGTCCGCACCAGGCTCCGCTGCACCTCCTGGAGGACGGACTCAACCAACTCATCCACGTTCTGATCCAGCCAGTAGCCCAGGAACTCGGCCCCAAGCCGCGACGCCTCCCCGTCCCAGGCCTCGAAGGCCCCGGTGACGTGCAGGGCATCGGTGGGGGTGAAGCCGGCTCGGGAGATGATGCCGCTGTTCTCCAAGAGGTTCGGCTTGGAGAGGTAGAAGTGAGCCCAGGGATCGCGCTCGGCCAGCCGCCACAAGGGCTGAGGGCCGGCGCTCAACAGGCCAAGAATGCGCTCCTCCACGTCGCTCGGTCGCTGACCGTTGAGGGAGCGAACCGGCAAGAAGAAGACGCCATCCCCGGGCTCCATCCGGTCCCGGCGAGACAGAGCCAACCTCAAGTCCGCCTTGACCTTAGGGAACTGTTGGGCGATGAAGGCCAGGGGCACCGCCCTCCGGGGGCCCACCCGCACTCCCTCGGAGCCATTGACGGTCACCTGGCTGTCCCCGCCCAGGCCGCTACTGGAGGTCTCCACGGCACGCACCAGAGTCCGCCACCTTCCAACCGTGGCTCCCTGACGATTGAGGAGGGGCAGCCCGTCCCGGACGGTGGCCAGGTCCGTGGTGGTGCCCCCCACATCCACCACCAGCATGTCCCGTTCCCCGGCGATGGCCTGAGCCCCCACCACGCTGGCGGCCGGGCCGCTGAGAATGGTCTCCACCGGCCGCTCCATGGCCATCTCCACCCGCATGAGGGAGCCGTCCCCTCGGACCACCATGATGGGAGCCTGAACTCCTAGAGAGCTTAGGGCTCGTCGCAGCGATTCCATGAGGTCCCGCAGCAGGGGCACCAGGCTGGCGTTCAAGGCGCAGGTAGCCGCCCTCAGGACTGAGTCCAGCTCGCTGGCCAGTTCATGCCCACAGGTGACGGGCAGACCCGTCTCCCGCTCCAGGATCTCCCGAGCCCGTAGCTCATGCTCAGGATTGCGGACCCCGAAGAAGCCGCTGACGGCGAAGGCGGATACCTGCCCCGCCTGCTCGGCGGCAATCCGGTGCAGGGCCTCGACCTCGAGGGGCGCCGCCTCCGCCCCCACCGTGGTATGCCCGCCTCGAACGAACTCCAGGTTCGCGGTGGGCAGAAGGCGCTGAAGGTCATAGGATCGAAACAACTGCCGATCGTAGCCTATGAGGACCAGGCAGGTCGGTGCCCCGTTCCCCTCCACGATGGAGTTGGTGGCCAGGGTGGTAGAGAGAGACACCAATCCGATTCGACCGAGAAGCGAGGCGGGGAGCCTCCCGACGGCCTCCGCGATCCCCACCGCCAGGTCGTACCGAGTGGTGGGCGCCTTCGCCGAAGCCAAGACCCGATTGACGCCCATCTCCACGATGGCGGCGTCGGTGAAGGTCCCGCCGGTATCAATACCTAAGCCAAGCTGCTGCATATGCCGATCTGCCTTTCTATCCCAAGGATTCTCTCAACGAACGCAGGTACTCCCGGTCCGGATCGCTCAGGCGGGCCGACCCCAACAGCTCCGGCCGCCGGAGCAGGGTCCGCCGTAGGGCCTCCTGCCGTCGCCAGCGCACGATCTCGGCATGGTTCCCCGAAAGAAGCACATCAGGGACCTTCCAACCTCTAAATTCTGCCGGTCGCGTGTAGTGGGGATGATCCAGTATCCCGTTTTGAAAACTGTCTTGTTCGGCGGATAATTCGTGTCCCAGCACGCCGGGGAGGAGCCTCACGACTGCATCGACTACCACGCAGGCGGCCAAAGCCCCA
>JBBQIE010000039.1:0-10298 GCA_038324625.1 Anaerolineae bacterium
TCTCCAGGAGCACCCGCTGGGCCACGGCCGAGTCGCGCCGTCCGAACTGCTTGGCGGCGACGTCCCGCTGGAGGGAGCGTACCCACTCCCCGGCGCCCTCAATGGTCATGGCCGCCGCCTCGGAGATGTTCCGATCGTCCACGGTGACGGCCAGGCTCTCCGGTCGGAGCCTCCGGCCCTCGCAGATCGGGCACTGCACGCTGGTCATGTAGCGCTCAAGCCGACTTCGGTCGCTGTCCTCCACCGCTTCCCGATGATGCCGTCGCAGGTAGGGCAACACGCCCTCGAAGGGCATGGCTAGGGTGCGCTCCTTGCCGTCCTTGCCCACGAAGGTCACCTGAATGGGCTTGCTCCGGGGCCCCCCGTGAAAGATGGTGTCCGCCTGACGGGAATCGAGCTTGGCGAAGGGCACGTCTAGGGGAATGCCGAAGTTGGTGGACACGCTTTCCAGCAGGGCCTGGAAGTAGGGTAGGTTCCGTTTCCCCCTGGCCCAGGGGCGAATGGCCCCCTGGTTCAAGGTAAGGGAGCGATCCGGTACCACCAGGGCGGCATCGAAATCCATCTGCACCCCCAGGCCGGAGCAGGCCTGGCAGGCCCCCTGAGGGCTGTTGAAGCTGAAGGAGCGGGGCTCGATCTCCGGGAGGGTGAGGCTGCAATGTAGGCAGGCGAAGTGCTCGGAGTAGTAGACCTCGCTCTCGGAGCCGTCACCGTTCAGGCTCTGCACGGCCAGAAAGCCACCGCCAAGCCGTAGGGCGGTCTCCACTGAGTCGGCCAGCCGGGCCATGTCCATGTCCTCGGGCCGGGCGATGAGGCGGTCCACCACGACGTCAATATCGTGACCGGTCTCCGGATCCAGGAGGATGTCCTCCTCGAGGGGGACGATTACACCGTCCACCCGGGCCCGAACGAATCCGGCCTTGCGGGTCTCATCAATCAGCTCCCGGTGAGCGCCCTTGCGTCCGGCCACCAGAGGGGCCAGGATGAGGATGCGAGCCCCGCTGGGGAGTTCCAGGATAGCATCCACGATGTCCTGCACGGTCTGGCGCTGAATCTCTCGGCCGCAGCGGGGACAGTGCGGCAGGCCTACCCGGGCGTAGAGCAGGCGCAGGTAGTCGTAGATCTCGGTGGTGGTGCCGACGGTCGAGCGCGGGTTGTGGCCGGCACTATGCTGGTCAATGCTGATGGCCGGGGACATGCCGTCTATGAAATCAACGTCGGGGCGTTGCATCTGCCCCAGGAACTGGCGGGCGTAAGAGGACAGCGACTCCACGTATCGGCGCCGGCCCTCGGCGTATATGGTGTCGAAGGCAAGTGTGGACTTGCCGGACCCGGACGGGCCGGTGACCACGACCAGCTTGTCTCGGGGCAGCGTCAGGTCCAAGTTCTTGAGGTTGTGTTCCCTCGCGCCCCTTATGACGATGGCTTTCTCTGTCATCCCCACTCTACTCATTTATAGGTTACAAGCTACCGGCATGGCATGGGAAACCAGTAACTTCCTATTGTAGCATCCGGCATGGCGCAGGGCCAAAGTCAGGGCGGAGGGGCGACGGGGCGGATGAGGTGGCGGAACGGCGGGAAAGGCGCCTATAATTGCGTTAGTTAAGGGTGCCGAGGTGGGGAGGCGGGCCTTGAGCAGACAGCAGGCAGCCGCGCTGATGATCGCCAACGCGGTGGTGTCGCTGATTATCAGCCTCACGGTAGTGCTCATTTTCGAGCGCTCTAGAAGCGCCGAGCTGGGCCAACCGGTGGCGGCCCAGGAAGGGCCGGCGGCGGTGTCGGCGGCGGACCAGCCGGCGACGCCCGTCGTCGCCACCGAGCCCGCCGGGCCTACGATCGTGGCCACCTACGTAGTGAAGAGCGGCGATAGCCTGGGCTCCATCGCCTTCCGGCACGGAGTCTCCCTGGACGCCCTGATGCGGGCCAACAACATTGACGACGCCAACTACATCACCGCCGGGCAGTCGCTCCTCATTCCCGAGGGCGGAGAGGTGCCGGCGGTCACGGCCACGCCCCGGCCGGTGCCCACTATTCCCGCGGTTCTGACGCCCGAGGGAGGGCAGACCCCGGTGACCATCGAGGCGCTCCATTCGACCGGAGAGGTCCAGGACGAGTATGTCACGCTCGTGAATCGCGGGGCTCAGGGGGTGGCTCTGGAGGGTTGGGCCTTGGAGGACGAGGACGGCCATACCTACACCTTCCCGGCCCTATTCCTGTGGCGCAGCGGCACCGTGCTCGTGCATACCGGAGCGGGGACCGACTCGGCCACCGATCTCTATTGGGGACTGGCGGACGGGGTCTGGGATCGAGTGGGGGAGAAAGCCACCTTGCGGGATGCTGCCGGGAACGTGGTCTCCCAGTTCGAGGTCAAGGACGGCGGCGGTGGATGAGCCGGAAGAACGATGGCGGCAAGAGCTAAGCGACTCCGTTCGCCGCATCGTGGTCAGCCGCGAGCGTACCCCTCGCGACCCACGATGGGCCGCCGCCTGGCGTCGGACCCTGTTTCGCTACGTGGATAGGCTCAACCAGCCGCCATCGCATGATCGGGAAGGGGACCCGCCGGCCACCGGTGGGAGGCCATAGGCGATGGGCACCGCTCAGGCCGGGATCTCGGTCACGTCGGGACCGCGTCCGTTCAATCCATTCCGCGATCTACCGGCGGTGGCCTCGCTCCTGGCGCGGGCCTTCGGGCCGGAATTGGAGTTGGAGTCGGAGTCCGGGGCCCGTTTCGTTCACTGGATGAATCGGCTTCCCGCCCTGGCCTGGACCTGGATCGGCTTCGAGGCCTGGTTCGACGGCAACCTGGGTGGCTACGTTTGGGTGGAGGATGGCCGGGTGGTGGCCAACGCCACCGTGGCCCCGCTGACCTCTTCGGGCCGGCAATGGGTATTGAGCAACGTGGCGGTGCTGGAGGAGTGGCGAGGGCGAGGGATAGGGCGGTCCCTGGTGCGGGCCTGCCTGCGGCACGTGGCGGAGCGGGGTGGGGAACGGGTGCTCCTCCAGGTATGGCAGAGCAACAAGGCCGCCGGTCACATCTATGAGAGCGAGGGTTTCCGGGCGATCGGTAGAACCTGGCGGCTGACGGCGATGGGAGCTATCGGCGTGCTCCCGGTCGCGACCCTGGAAGCACCAGGCTGGATTTGGCGGCGCTTTCACCCGGGAGACCGAGCCGCCCTGGCCACCCTGGCGGCCGGGCTGGGAACGGTGGACACCCAGGTGCTGCGCTCCCAGGCCGGAGGGGCCTTCGACCTTGGGCCCGGCGATTGGCTTCGAGCCCTGCTCGGTCTGCCATCCGGGGGCACTCGGATGACGCTGCGCCAGGGGGAGCGGGTGAGGGGCGGCTTGGCGTTGCGCCCGGCGCCCCGTGGGTGGAGGCGCTTGACGCTGGTAGTGGCTCCCTCGGTGGAGACGGAGACGGGGGGGCTGGTGTCTGGGGCGGTGGCGCGGGAGTTGGCGAGGCGCGAGCATCGTCCGGTATTGGTGGACCTGGCCGACTCCCTTCCGACCGTGCGGCAGGCCCTGGTCGAGATCGGGTTTCAGGAGACGGACGCCCTAGTGCAGATGGCGCTGGATCGGCTGTAGGCAGGGGAGTAGCTGTAGGTGGAGAGGATCGTCGTCCAGGAATACGCTGCCAAGCTCACGAGGCCTTTTCTCATGGCCGGCCTGACGATGGTGGACCACTACCTGGTCAGCGTCTACTCCTGCTTCGGGGCCATGGCCTGGCATCGGCACCTGGACGAGGACGAGCTGTTCATGGGATATTCGGGCACCGGCACCATCGAGACTGCCTGGGGCCGGGCCGGCCTGTCGTTTGCCGAGATGGTGCGAGTGCCCAAGGGGCTGCCGCATCGCTCTATGGCGGAGGCGCCGGCGATTCTCCTACTGGTGCAGACGCGGGGGTTTCCCCCCCGACGCAACGGTTACCTGCCGGAGTACCCGGCGCGGGGAGCCAGCTTCGTGAAGGCCTCGGTGGCCCAGGAGGCGGCCCGACTCACCGACGTTTTCCAGCCGCGGAGGATAGCCTTCTGCGATACCTTGGGCATCAGCGTGCAGATCTGCCTGGGGGCCCAGCAGTGGCATACCCACGAGGGTGACCAACTGATCTTCTGTCAGTACGGGGAACTCAAGGTAGAGGGGATTGGGGCCACGGAGCGGGCGGCGCGGGGTGAGATGGTGATGGTCGGGCGAGGGGAGCGGCATCGGGTGGTGGCGGAGGAGCCGGCCACGGCGGTGGTGATGGCCTCCTCCAACGGCTGATACTTTGCCCGGACTGTCGGGCGCCGTTTATACTCAGCGACGATGTGGCGCCACCCTAGCTCAATGGCAGAGCAGACGCTTCGTAAGCGCCAGGTTATCGGTTCAAGTCCGATGGGTGGCTCAGAGGGCCCATAGCTCAGCGGCAGAGCGGCCGGCTCATAACCGGTTGGTCCCTGGTTCGAATCCGGGTGGGCCCACTCTCTGGATACGCAGTTGTGGGCGAATTTGTCATGTGTTTCAGCCTCCGTCAACATGGGCGATTGTGATGGGGGCTTTTCTATTGACAAGGGCGAGATGCGGTGTCCATTGCCGTTGATCACCGGCTGGTAAGGGTGAATGGCATCGGGTACTATCGGAGCCATGGGATAAGGCGGGTGAGGTGGGTATGGATGAGTTGAGGTTTGCTCGTCTCCAGATCGCGCTGATCGGCACGCGGATCGCGCGAACCAATGCGTTGGAACTCGCCAATACCATCTCCAGAGCCGCCGGGGATGCTCTAGGCGGAGAACCGCTGGTGCTTCCTGTGCCCGATGACGGACCGTCGGAGTTTCCTCGGGCGATACTGAGGAGTCGAGACGGCCGAGGAACCTGTCAGGTCGCGGGGAATCGCCTAGACTTAATGCATGAGGTACCTCCGGAGGCGTTGGGGTCTGATTGCTTCGCTGCCGTTCGCGAACGCCAGACCGACTTGGCGAGTGACATCTGGGAGGCGCTGCAGGGACAGCTCGGCGCTATCGGCACAAGAATCGGCTTCATCTCCGTTTTCGCTCTCGATCTCGAGAACCCTGTCGGATTTCTGCGTCGGAGATTCCTCGCTACTTCCAATGCCCCTGAACCCAGGGAGTTGCAGATGCAGGTGCTTCTGGATCGCCAGTTCGGCTGCACACCGGTGAACCTCTTGGTGCGATGCACGGGCTCACGAGACCGGATCACAGAACCAAGGATACCCGGGCTGCTGGCTGAGATAGATCTCAACACTGCTCCCGAACACCAGTACCCGATCTCCCGAGCCAGTATCGCTGAGTACTGCGAGACGGCTGAGGAGGTCACGAACCAGGTGACGCAAGCGCTGTTCAGCGACGACTACGACGGGGAGAGGATCTTCTAGGATGTTTGAGAGCAGTCTCGCATCATATGCTCAGAGTGGAGGCGTGACCGTAGCGGCGGCCCTGTGGGACATGCCCAGCGTTCTTTGGGCGTCCATGCATGAGCACATCGGAAGACCCCCTGGGTCCGGCTACTATTTCCGGGAGACCGACCAACAGACGACCGCGGTAGCGCCATCAGCAGTGGCTCTGGAGGCATTCTGGGAGTCACTCTGGGACGCCTACGATGTGGCCGGCCCGAGGGGCACTGGTGGGCTGGACTACATCAAGGTGCTCAGGAGACTGAGCGTCTCGGTTCCCCATGAGTCTGACCTTAGGGAGCACTTTGAGCAGCGCCCAGGTCTGGCCTTGATGCTTGTGGACATCACCGTCACCGCGGCCCGCGCTTTGCCTCGCGAGACGCGACTCTCGGTGGAATCCTATCGGGATCCCGAGAGCGGCCAGTCTGATGTTGTCCTGTACCTTCGCAAACGCGACTATAGGGACCTCTCCGTGCTCGCGGAGGTAGACGAACTGGTTGACGCCTACGCGACACGATTGGCGGCCATGTCGGATCGCCTTCACATTACCACTGACTTCCAGCCGGCCTGACCCCGAAGGTGTTTCAGTGGGCTCAGTTCTTGGAGGTCGCCCGCGGGCTCTCGGTGGCCGCGGGGCGGAAGCCTGAGCACCGGCTAACCGAAGCCGCGCTCCGATCGGCCGCTAGCCGTGCGTACTATGCCGCCTATTGCCACGCACGCGGCTACGCGGAGGCGAATCTGGGCTTTACCCGGAGTCGCGGGGTTGACGATCACGCCGACGTGCGCGATTGCATCCGGAGATCCGGGCTCGTCGCCGAAGCCTCCAGCCTCGACGACCTCCGGAAGTGGCGCAATATGTGCGACTATGACGATATTGTCGCCAACTGCGAACTCCTGGCGAGAGCGAGCCTTACCCGCGCCGAGCAAGTGATAAAGGCACTGAGCTAGTCTGACCTCGAATCCGCTCGCTCAGCCGAGCCCGGGCATCGTACTTCCGTGGTGATGACCCCGGCGGCGATCGGGTCAAAGCCGTCGGGCCAGGCGGTGTCGCTGTCGCACCGGGCCCCGGTGAAGAGGGTGTCGCCCAGAAGGGCGTCCCGCAGGTAGGCGCCCCGTAGGTCGGCTCCCGAGAGATTCACCCGGCGCAGATCCACCCTCCCCAAGTAGGTTCCCACCAGCTGCGCCTCGCGCAGGTCAGCCCACTGAAGATAGGCTCGCTGGAGCCCGGCTCCCTGGAGGGATGCGCCCCGCAGATCCGCCCCCTCGAGATAGACGCCTCGAAGACCGGCTCCCTGAAGGTCGGCTCCGCGCAGATCGGCGCCGGTGAGATCGGTGGTTCCGAGCACAGCGCTCCACCAGCGAGGAAAGGGACCTTTAGATAGCTTCTGCCGATAACGCACGATTAGAGTCTCGGGGCTGAGGTCCAGATGGCTCAGGTAGGCGCGGGTGCCATCGGCAAGCGGCGGCAGCTCCAGTTGCCCCCTCAGATTCTCTTCGACGAGCCGTAGCACGATCTCGGCCCTCTGTCCAGGCGTGGCGGCGCGCAGGTACTCGTAGACCGCGCGAGTCACCACCCCGTCGGCATTGTACAGTGGAGGCAACTGCTCGCGTTCGCTCTCACGAGGCGCGCCTATAGGCATGGGACGTACCTGCCGCGGCCGAGTGAGCCCCGGCGTGGGTGGCGCTGGCCTGTGGTCGCAAAGCCAACCGTCGTGAGGCCCGCCTTCACGAAGCCGTCGGCCGATGTCCACATGAGAGTCATCGGCCGACGGCTGTCTGGGCGGCAACTACGTGGAGCGGCCGCGGGCATCTATGGGCCATAGATCCACGACCTTGTCGCCGTCCACCACGAAGTAGCGCTCATGCAAGTTGATGGTGGTGCAGCCGTGGGCGGGGATGATCTCCACCTTGTCGCCCGGCTTGAGGAAGGCAGCGCCGGGGCCGTCCAGGATCCCGTGTTCCTCGGAGAGCTTGGCCACCTCCAGCCCCTCGGGATGGGCCACCGGGGGCATGCCGAACTCGGGGGTGACGGACTTCATGCCGGCGTCGGTGATGACCCGCTCCCGCTCCGGGCGGCTGATGACGGTGGAGAGCAGGGTCAGGGCGGGGCGGAACTCGGGCACGATGCCGGCGTAGCGGGCGTCCATGGTGGCGTAGGACCCGGCCTGGACCTCGTCCACGCCGGGGTAGTTGCCGGTGAAGTTGTAGGTGCCGGTGCCGCCGCCGCTGACGATGGCCACCGGCAGCCCGTGGTTCTCGATGAAGGAACGGACCTGGGTGAGGAGCTTCATGGCTTTGCCGGCGGCGGCCTTCCGCTCCTCGAAGTCCGGTATCATCACCGCGTGACCCTCGTAGCCCTGAAGGCCGGAGAAGGTGAGGCCCTTGGCGGCGTCAATCTGCTGGGCCAGCTTCAGGGCGTCCTCCATGTTCCGCACCCCGCAACGGCCCATGCCCACGTCCACCTCGACCAGGAGGCGCAGATCCACGCCGCCGGCCACCGCCGCCTGAGACAACTGGCGGATGTTCTCCTCGGCGTCCACCGCCACCATGACATCGGTCCGGCGGCGCAGGCGGATCAGCCTCTCGATCTTGACGGGGCCGACGATCTGGTTGGCGATGAGGATGTCGTCCGCCGCTTCGGCCAGGGCCTCGGCCTCACCCAGCTTGGCGCAGGTGATGCCCACCGCTCCGGCGGCGATCTGCCGCCGGACGATCTCGACGCACTTGTGGGTCTTGGAGTGAGGTCGGAGAGCGGCGGTGGCGCCGGCCATAAAGCCGGCCATGAGGGCGATGTTGGCCTCCAGGACTCGCAGGTCGAGCACCAGGGCGGGGGTATCCAGGTCCCATTTGCTCAGGGCACGGGTCGGTTCCATTACTACTCTCTCCATTTTGCAGGGTGTCATTGCGGGGTCGCCCAACCTCGGGACAGCCGCACCGCCCGCTGCCACTCGGCGTAGCGGGCCTTCCGCTCATTCTCTTGAGTCCGCGGCATAAAGATGCGCTCGACCGGCCGTGTGCCGGCCAGGTCCTCCAGGCTGGGCCAGAGGCCGACGGCATGGCCGGCGAGATACGCGGCCCCCAGGGCGGTGGTCTCGGTGTCAGCCGGGCGCTCCACCGGGACGCCGAGGATGTCGGCTTGCAGTTGCAGGAGGAGGCTGTTCCGCGCCGCGCCACCATCGGCTCGGAGCACCTCCAGGCGCAGGCCGGCCTCGGCGGTCATGGCCTCCAGGACATCTCGGCTCTGGAAGCAGATGGCTTCCAGGGCGGCGCGGGTGACATGGCCCTGATTAGTGCCGCGGGTCATCCCCACCAGGAGCCCACGGGCGTAAGGGTCCCAATGGGGAGCCCCGAGGCCGACGAAGGCGGGCACAAAGTAGACCCCTCCCGTATCGGTGACCGTCCCCGCCAAGCCCTCGCTCTCGGCCGCAGACCGTATCAGGCCCAGTTCATCGCGCAGCCACTGGATGGCGGCCCCGGCGACGAACACGCTCCCCTCGATGGCGTATACCGGCCCGTCTCCCAGGTCCCAGGCGATGGTGGCTAGGAGGCCTCCGCCGGGCAGCACCAGCTCTCGTCCCACGTTCATGAGTACGAAGCAGCCGGTGCCGTAGGTGTTCTTGGCCTGTCCGGGGGCGAAGCACATCTGGCCGAATAGGGCCGCTTGTTGGTCGCCGACGACGGCGGCGAGGGGAATGGAGGTGCCGAACACCTCCGGGTCGGTCTCGCCGTAGACGGCGGAGGTGGGGCGGACCTCGGGAAGCATCTGGTAGGGGATCTCCAGTTCCTCCAGGATAAGGGCGTCCCACTGGCCCTGGCCGATGTTGTACAGCATGGTCCGGGAGGCATTGCTGGGATCGGTAAGATGCAGTCGTCCGCCGGTCAGCCGCCAAAGGAGATAGGTGTCAACGGTGCCGAAGAGAGCGTGGCCGCGCTCGGCCTTCTCTCGGAGGCCGGGTACGTTCTCCAGGAGCCAGACCAGCTTGGTGGCCGAGAAGTAGGGGTCCACTACCAGCCCGGTACGTCGCCCGATCTCGCCGGCCAGGCCCTGGGCCTGCAAGCGGGAGCAGATGTCGGTGGTGCGCCGATCTTGCCACACGATGGCGTTGTGCAGGGGCTCCCCGGTCCGGGAATCCCACACCAGGGTGGTCTCGCGCTGGTTGGCGATCCCGATGCCGGCGATGTCCTTGGCAGCCACTCCCGCCTGAGCGATGCACGCCCGAGCCGCCTGTATCTGACTCTGCCAGATGTCCTCGGGGACGTGCTCGACCTGGCCGGGCTCGGGGTAATGCTGGGGGAACTCCGCCTGGGAGGAGGCGACGGGGGCACCGGATTGGTCGTAGAGAATGGCCCGGGAGCTGGTGGTCCCCTGGTCCAGGGCGAGAACGTAGTACACAATCCCCTCCGGAGCCGACTGTGGCGCGATTGTATGGGGCAGTCGGGTGGCCGTCAAAGCTGGAGTTCGCGGCCGGGCCGCGAACTCGTCGGCCTACGACCGCTTGGGCGCCAAGGCGGAGAGGGAAGCGGCCAGGATCAGCTTCAGGGAGTCAACCCCGATGAAGGGGAGCGCCCCCAGTTTCAGGGCATCCTCGAGTCCCAGGTGCAGATAGACTCCCAGCCAGGCTGAGCCGCAGAGATACAGGAGGCCGAGGGCGGGAACGCAAGCCAGGAGCCTTCCTCCAGGCATTCCCCTCAGCGCCAGGGCCAAGGTGCCGGCGGTCCAAGCCATCAGCGTGAACCCGAGTAGGTATCCGGCGGTGGGGCCCACGAAGGCCGCCGGGCCTACCATGCGTGCATCGAGGGGGATCCCGGAGGCCACGAGCCCGAGAAAGGCGAGCTGCGCTGCTGCGCCCCGCCGCGGGCCGAGGACCAGTCCCGAGAGGAGCACGGCCACCAGTTGCATGGTCATGGGCACCGGGGT
>JBBQIE010000040.1:0-10221 GCA_038324625.1 Anaerolineae bacterium
CGTCGCGGCTTCACCTCGATCACCGGGGTGACGTTGCGGATCGCCTGATCGAACACCTCGATGGGGTTCCGATGGGCTCGCTGCTGCACGATATCGAGGGCATCGTAGACGATGGCCAGCGCCGTGCTCCTCTTCCCACCCCGCATCAGCTTGTTCACGAAACGGGCGAGCACCTCGCTGCCGTATCGCGGGTCGGCCTCTACCTCGCGCAGAGGCGGTCTGTACCTTCTAGGCATTGTTAGTCCTCCCTGCGACACAGACGTGCCGCGGCCTCGCCTCGAGGCCTCTTTGCACTCATATAGGATCCGCGGGCCCGAGGGCCCATTAGGGAAACGCCTGCTGGAATAATCGGAGGCTAGCCCAACCGCGCGACTTCCCGTGCCGTCACCGGGGAACAACCATGCCCGGGAGAGAGCGCCTACCACCCGGATAGGAGAGTGGAGGCGCCTCGCGCTCGCACTTGGCTACCGCTGCTTCGGTCGCTTCGATCCGTACTTGGAGCGCCCTCGGCTCCGACCGGTTACCCCGGTTGAATCCAACGTACCGCGCACGATGTGATAGCGGACGCCGGGAAGATCCTTCACCCGGCCGCCTCGCACCAGTACCACGTTGTGTTCCTGAAGATTATGGCCTTCACCCGGGATGTAGGCGGTAACCTCGATCCCGTTGGAAAGCCTCACTCTCGCCACCTTGCGCAAGGCCGAATTGGGCTTCTTGGGCGTGGCGGTCCTTACCTGAGTGCAGACCCCTCGCTTCTGCGGGTTGCCCTTGGGCATCCGTTTCGAGCGGCGCTCCTCGCTATTGTAGTTGTACAGAAGGGCTGGGGCCTTGGACTTATTGCTGGAAGGCTTCCGCCCCTTACGCACCAGTTGGTTGACAGTTGGCAACCCATCCTCCTCGGTCGTACCTACACTGACGGCTCACCGCGCCAAGCACAGCGGTGCGCGCCCGACGGCGCGATTGCCGATTCGCGAATATATCACACCCCACAAACTGCCGCAAATCACCGTCCCCCATCCACCCCCGGTTTGCCTCAGCTTGAGGGCCGGTCCCAGTGTCAGAGCCAACCCCGTCATGCTGAACGCAGCGCTCCTCAGCGGAGTGAAGCATCTCGCCCACGCGAGGCGAGACCCTTCGTTGCACTCAGAGCCTGCCCTGAGCCTGCCGAAGGGGTGACGGCTCGGAGGGTCTGGGAGCTCGTCCTGCTCGGGGCTGGAGACACACCGTTCCCATCCGCCCCGGGTCGCTTGACATCGGCCCACGCTCCGCCTACCTTCGCTTCCCGGTGCCGCTGTCGGCTGACTCCACCCGACAGAACCGACAGATAGGAGGCTCATGTTGCAGCCGGACTTACCCCTGAAGGACTACGCCCCGATCTCCCAGTTGGTGCTGCCCTCTCACCAGGTAACCGCGGCCCGATACCCCTGCATTGACGCCCACAGCCACCTCTCCCTCCTCGACGAAGACCGGGGCAGCCCGGCCCTCCGCCTATCGGACCCAGCGCCGTTGTTGCGGGCCCTCGATACGCACAATGTCACCGGGATCGTGGACCTCGATGGCTTCCTGCCCCACCGCCTGGGCCCCGCCCTGGACCTCTACAAGAGACCTCATCCTGGACGGATCGCGGTCTTGACCACCCTCGATTGGTCCGTGTGCCGAGAGCGAGGCTGGCCCGAGGCCCTGACCGCCCAATTCCGCTTCGCCGTCAGCCTCGGCGCCGATGGCTTGAAGATCCCCAAGGAGCTTGGCCTCACCTACCGGGATGAGACCGACAGCCTCATCCCGGTGGACGACCCTCGCCTCGACCCACTCTGGCAGTCCGCCTCCGAGGCCGGTCTACCGGTGCTCATCCACACCGCGGACCCGGTGGCCTTCTTCCGCCCCCTGGATCGCCACAATGAGCGCTGGGATGAACTCCAGGCCCGACCCGACTGGAGCTGGTATGGTTCCCAATACCCCTCTTTCGAGGAACTGATGGAGCAACTGGTCCGCCTGGTCGGGCGCCATCCGGGAACCACCTTTCAGACGGCCCACGTCGGCTGCTACGCGGAGAACCTGGGCTTCGTGGCCGAGCGTCTACTCCGGCCCCATCCCAACGTCTTCACCGACATCTCCGAGCGTATCGCCGAGCTGGGCCGCCAACCCCATGCCGCCCGCGTCTTCCTGATCGAGTTCCAGGACCGGGTGCTCTTCGGCACCGATCGCCCGGCCCTCGGGCCCTGGTACCCCTACTACTTTCGCTTCCTGGAGACCTTCGACGACTGCTTCCCCCACGGTCCCGAGGATCCTCCGCGACAGGGTCGCTGGAACATCAGTGGCGTGGGCTTGCCCGATGAGGTGCTGGAGAAGATCTATCGCCGCAATGCCGAACGCCTCTATCCTTGCCTCCGAAGTGACTGAGGGGCGGCTGCGCCAGGCAAGAAGAGAGGGGGCCCAATGATGGGCCCCCTCTCCAAGTCCCCTGCCGTTATTGCCCTAGCCGGCGGCCTCCGGTTCCGGAGCGGCCGGCAGGCTAAGATCGCCGGCACCGAGAGCCGCGGCAGCCTCGGCGGCTTCGCCGGCTGCCAGCTCAAACGCCTCTTCCTCCTCACCGGAGGGCAGCTGCGCCCCCGGCCCGTACCGCCCTCGGAAGCCGGTCCCCACCGGGATGAGCTTCCCGATGATGACGTTCTCCTTGAGGCCGAGCAGGTCGTCGGTTGCCCCGCGCACGGCGGCATCCGCCAACACCCGAGTGGTCTCCTGGAAAGAGGCCGCCGCCAGGAAGCTGTCGGTGCTGAGGGCCCCCTTGGTGATGCCGAGGAGGATGTCCTGCCCGCTGGCCGCTTCTCCACCCTGCTCGATCACGGCGTTGTTCACTTCCTCGAAGACGAAGCGATCCACCAACTCGCCGGGAAGGAACTCCGTCTCACCGGTAGTGCGGACCCGGATCTTGTTGAGCATCTTCCGCACGATCAGCTCGATGTGCTTGTCGTGAATGGTCACGCCCTGAGCCCGATAGACTGACTGGACCTCTTCCAGCAGGTACTGCTGCACCGATTCCCGGCCCAGGACCCGCAGCAGCTCCCGCGGGTTCTTGGAGCCCTCGGTCAACTGCTCGCCGGCCTTCACCGCCTGCCCCTTCTCGATACGGAGCCTAGCCGAGGCCGGGATCTCGTATTCCTGCTCGATGGACTCGTCGTAACGGACCACCGCCCGGTCACCCTCGAAGAACACCTCGCCGGCATGCTCGGTGACGATGGCCTTCTTGCCATCCTCGCGGTCGCGGGCGATAGCGGTGCCAGAGGGCACCCGATCGCCATCGGTCAGCAGCAACTCGTGGCCTTCGGGAATCTGGTACTCCTCCGTCCGGGCCGCCGAGGAAACGATCTTCGCCTTGCGCACCTCGCCTTCCCAGTAAACGTCCACGATGCCGTCTATGTCGGCGATGATGGCCTCACCCTTGGGCACTCGGGCCTCGAACAGCTCCTCGATCCGGGGCAGACCGCGGGTTATGTCCTCTCGGTCGGCCACACCACCGGTGTGGAAGGTCCGGAGAGTCAACTGCGTCCCCGGCTCCCCGATGCTTTGGGCGGCGATGATGCCAACCGCCTCTCCCAGATCAATCATGCCGCCGCGGGCCAAGTCACCCCCGTAGCAGAGGCGGCAGAGCCCCTGGCGGGCCTCACAGGTCAGGGGAGAGCGCACGAATACTTGCTCTATCCCCATCAGCGAGATTCGGCGGGCGATAGGATCGGTGATGAGCTCATTGCGATCCACGATGATCTCGCCCGTCTGCTCATCCACCACCGCCGCCCCGGCCACTCGGTGGTTGAGCCTCTCGGCGAAGCTCTCCCCCAGTCGCTCCGAGGAGGGACGGTCTATCCAAATGCCATCCAGAGTCTCGCAGTCGGCGATCTCGATGATCACGTCCTGGGCCACGTCCACCAGACGACGGGTCAGGTAACCGGCGTCGGCCGTGCGCAGGGCCGTGTCCGCCTGGCCCTTGCGCGCCCCGTGGGTGGAGAGGAAGTACTCCAGAGCCGTCAGGCCCTCACGGAAGCTGGAACGGATGGGCAGCGGGATGATGCGACCCGAGGGGTCCCCCATCAGGCCCCGCATACCGGCCAACTGAGTGATGGGACCGATCCCGCCCTTGGTGGCGCCGGACGCGGCCATGGCCCCTAGGGATTCAGTGGGATCGAGGCCCTTCTGGACCGCTTCCGCCAGGTCGTCTTTGGCCTTGCTCCAGATGCCCACGGTACGCTGATATTGCTCCAGCTCGGTTATGAGGCCCCGGCGATATAGCCTCTCCAGGTCCTCCACCTTGTCGGTGGCATCGCCAATGATCTCAGGCTTGATAGCGGGGACCACGATGTCGCTCAAGGCGATGGTCGCCCCCGAGCGAGTAGCATACCGGAATCCCATTTCCTTCATCCGGTCTACCATCTGCGCCGTGGCTTGGGCCCCGAGTTTCGCGTAGCACTCGCCCACCAGCTCGTTCAGGGCGGACTTGTCCATCACTCGGTTCACGAAACGGAGTTCCTCGGGCAGCACCAGGTTGAAGAGAACCCTTCCGGCCGTGGTCTCCATGAGTTCCGTGGAGCCGTCGTCCGTCTCCACTCGGACCTTGATCCGCGCCCGCGGGTGCAACTGCCCCACGGCGCAGGCCATCTCCACCTCTTCGGCGCTGGCAAAAGTCTTGCCCTCGCCCTTAGATCCCTCTTTCTCGGTGGTCAAGTAGTGACAGCCCAGCACCATGTCTTTGGTCGGGCCCACGATGGGCTCGCCGCTGGCCGGCTTCAGGAGGTTCACCGACGCCAGCATCATCTGCCTGGCCTCGCTCACCGTCCGGTCGGAAAGGGGCACGTGAACCGCCATCTGGTCGCCGTCAAAGTCGGCATTGAAGGCCGAGCAGACCAGCGGATGAATCTGGATGGCATTGCCCTCGATGAGCTCAACCTCGAAGGCCTGGATGCCGAGGCGGTGCAGGGTCGGGGCCCGGTTCAGTAGAACCGGTCGCTCCTTCACCACGTCCGCCAGCACGTCCCAGACCTCGGGCGCCATTCGCTCCACCATTCGCTTGGCGCTCTTGATGTTGTGAGCCACTTCCTTTTCCACCAAGCGTCGCATCACGAAAGGCTTGAAAAGCTCTAAGGCCATGGTCTTGGGCAGGCCGCACTGGTGTAGCTCCAACTTGGGCCCGATCACGATCACCGATCGCCCGGAGTAGTCCACACGCTTGCCCAGCAGGTTGCGGCGGAACCGCCCCTGCTTGCCCTTCAGCATATCGGAAAGGGACTTGAGCTTGCGCTTGCCGGAGCGAGATACCGCTCGACCGCGCCGGCCGTTGTCTATCAGGGAGTCAACCGCCTCCTGAAGCATCCGCTTCTCGTTGCGGACGATGACATCCGGGGCGCCCAGCTCCAGAAGCCGCTTGAGCCGGTTGTTCCGGTTGATGACCCGGCGATAGAGGTCGTTCAGGTCGCTGGTGGCGAACCGACCGCCGTCCAGTTGCACCATCGGCCTCAGGTCGGGCGGTATTACCGGCAGCACCGTGAGGATCATCCATTCCGGGCGGCTGCCCGACTTCCGGAAGGCCTCTACCACCCTAAGCCGCTTGGCCGCTTTCTGGCGCTTCTGCTTGGAGTTCGTGGTCCGTAACTCAACCCGCAACTCTTCGCCCAGCTTCTCCAGGTCTATTTTGCGCACGATCTCGTGGATGGCCTCGGCCCCCATGCCGGCGCTGAAGATGTTTCCCCACCGAGTGGAGAGATCGTAGTAGCGGGACTCGGTGATCAGCTCCCGCTCCTGAATGCCCTTGAGCTCATCGAGTTCCTCGGCGAGCTTGGCCGTGAGCTTGTCCGCCTCGCGCTGCGCCTCCGCCCGGATGCCGTCCACTTCCTGGTCCAGTTCGAACTGGGCCTTCTCCTTCCGAGCCCCGAGGGTGCGGCGGATCTCCTCCCGGCGAGTGTTGGCCTCGGTCTGAAGGGTATTGAGGCGCTCCTCCGCCAGTTCCGTCAACTGCTGACGATGCTCGCGGGCAATGGTCTCGCCCTCCTTGAGGAGGACCCGATCCAGGCTGGCCGCTCGGACCTCCCGAGGGGCGGCCCGGCCCACCCGCTCCTCCAACCATTCCTGGAGCGACCGCGTCTCGGTCATGAGTTCGTCGGCGCGAGTGGATAGCTCTTCGTCTATGGAGGCAAACCCGCGCTCGATCTCCTCGTCCACCACCGACAGGCGCTCATCGAAATCGGCCCTAAGCTCGGCGATCCGCTGCTCCGCCTCCTGCTCCACCGCCTCCACCACGGCCGCTGTTTCCTTCTGCAGCCGCTGCATGGTGCGATTGCGCATCTCCTCGTTTACATCGTAGATGATGTACTGGGCGAAGTAGAGAATCCTCTCCAGGTTGCGAGGAGAGATGTTCAGCAGCAGGCCCAGGCGGCTGGGTACACCCTTGACGTACCAGATATGCGCCACCGGCGCCGCCAGCTTGATATGGCCCATGCGCTCCCGGCGCACTTCCTTGCGGGTGACTTCCACCCCGCACTTGTCGCACACCACTCCGCGATACCGCACCCGCTTGTACTTGCCGCAGTAGCACTCAAAGTCGCGGGTGGGACCGAAAATGCGCTCGCAAAACAGCCCGTCTCTCTCGGGCCGTAGGGTTCTGTAGTTGATGGTCTCCGGCTTCATGACCTCGCCGTAGGACCAGCCAAGAATCTCTTCCGGCGCCGCCAGACTGATTCTTATGTTGTTGAAGTCATTAACTTCCAAGGTTATCCTCCCCTAGTAAGCCCTGGCATGCCGGTAAGGCCGCCAGGCAGACGCGGGACCCTCTCCTCCGGTTGTTCCTTGCCAAACTCGATGGTCTGGCCGTTCTCATCAAACACCTGAATGGAGAGGCCAAGGCTCTGCATCTCCTTCACCAGCACCCGGAATGATTCCGGCACGCCCGGTGATTCGATAGCCTCGCCCTTGACGATGGCCTCGTAGGTCTTCACTCGACCGGAGACATCGTCGGACTTGATGGTGAGCATCTCCTGAAGGGTGTAGGCAGCGCCGTAAGCCTCCAGGGCCCAGACCTCCATCTCCCCAAATCGCTGGCCGCCCATCTGGGCCTTGCCGCCCAACGGCTGTTGGGTGACCAGGGAGTAAGGGCCGGTGGACCGAGCGTGTACCTTGTCCTCCACCAGGTGGACCAACTTCATCATATTGATCTGGCCCACAGTGACCGGCTGATCGAAGGGCTCACCGGTCTTGCCGTCATAGAGACGCATCTTGCCGGTTGTAGGCACCGGCCACCCGGTCTCCCGGGCCACCTGGGTAGCTCGGCTCTCCAGCTCTTCCTCAGGAACGCTTTCCCAATCGTACCCTTGGTCGGCCAGCCAAGTGCGCCAGCAGACCTTCCGGGCCACGTCGTCCGCGGCCGCTCGCTTCACTAACTCCTTTTCCTCCGGATCCAGCATCACCGAGTCCGGATCATATCCTCGCGAGCGCAGCCACTCCTTGAGCACCACCTGCCGGCCGTAGTCGGGCTGAGCCAACAACCGAGTGGCGTCATAGCCCTCGAAGTTGGCGGCGGCATAGAGAAGCCGTACCTCGGTATCGTCCTCGACGGACGACTCATCCATACCCTCGCTCTCGGCCCATTCCCAGGCGGTATCTCGAATGTCGCTCCAGGCCCGCTCCATCAGCCAGGCCCGCGCCAGCTCGGCCGCGATCTCGCGCTCACTGGCTCCATCGAAGACCGGGGTGATCGCCTGGAAGCCGAGACGGTCCGCCGCCCAACCCAGGTGGGTCTCCATAATCTGGCCGATGTTCATGCGCCCGGGCACCCCCAGGGGGTTGAGAATGATCTGCACCGGAGTGCCGTCCTCGAGGAAAGGCATATCCTCCACCGGCACGATCCGGGAGACCACGCCCTTGTTCCCGTGGCGGCCCGACATCTTGTCGCCCTCGGTGAGCTTGCGGCGCTGAGCCACGCTCACCCGCACCATCTTGTCCACCCCGGCGGGCAGGTCCCGATGCTCCTCACGAGTGAAGACCTTGACGTCCACCACTTTGCCCTTCTCGCCGTGAGGCTGGCGCAGAGAGGAGTCCTTCACCTCGCGCGCCTTCTCACCGAAGATGGCTCGCAGGAGTTTCTCCTCCGGGGTAAGCTCAGTTTCGCCCTTGGGAGTGATCTTGCCCACCAGGATGTCTCCCGGCCCCACCTCCGCCCCGATCCGCACGATCCCCTCCTCGTCGAGGTCCGCCAGGGCGTCCTCACCGACGTTGGGGATGTCCCGAGTGATCTCCTCCGGTCCGAGCTTGGTGTCCCGGGCCTCGACCTCGTGCTTTTCGATATGGATGGAGGTGTACTTGTCCTCGTGTACCAACTCCTCGGAGATAAGAATGGCGTCCTCGTAGTTGCCGCCCTCCCAGGAGATGAAGGCCACCAGCACGTTCTGCCCCAGGGCCAACTCCCCACCGTTGGTGGAAGAGCTGTCCGCCAAGGGCTGCCCCCGGACCACCCGCTGTCCCTGATTCACCAGCGGCCGCTGATCCACACAGGTGCTCTGGTTACTGCGACGGAATCGCCGGAGGGTATACTCCACCTCCTCGCCCGACTCCGACAGGACCACGATCCGCTCCCCGGTGACACTGATGACCTCACCGTCCTCCAGGGCCAATACCACCTGGCCGGAGTCCTGGGCTGCCCTCGTCTCCACCCCGGTTCCCACCAGGGGAGCATCCGGGCGGAGCAGGGGCACCGCCTGCCGCTGCATGTTGGAGCCCATCAAGGCCCGGTTGGCGTCATCGTGCTCCAGGAAGGGGATGAGAGCCGCCGAGACCCCTACCACCTGCTTGGGAGACACGTCCATGTAGGCCACCCGCTCGACCGGCTGCATGGAGTAGGTGGCACCCTGACGGGTATCCACCCGGTCCTCCACGAATCGCCCCTCGGCGTCCAACGGCGCGTTCGCCTGGGCGATGACGTAGTTCTCCTCCTCGTCGGCGCTGAGGAAGACGATCTCGTCGGTCACGCGGGGACGGACCAGGATATCGTCTCGAGACACCTCCGCCAGCCGGTCCGCCAGGGCCTCGTCAATCTCCTGGCCGGCGACGGCAATGGTCTCACCGTCTACAGAAACGTCCTCTCGCAGCACCTGACCCAGCAAGTGCTCGGAAGAGTTCTCTACTCGGTTCACTACCTTCCGATAGGGGGTCTCGACAAACCCGTACTCGTTGACCCGACCAAAGGTAGCCAAAGAGCCGATTAGGCCGATGTTCGGGCCTTCCGGGGTCTCGATAGGACAGATGCGGCCGTAGTGGCTGTGATGTACGTCGCGCACGTCGAACCCGGCCCGATCGCGGTGCAGGCCGCCGGGACCCAGGGCCGACAGGCGACGCTTGTTGTTCAGCTCCGCCAAGGGGTTGGTCTGGTCCATGAACTGGGACAGCTGGCTACCGCCGAAGAACTCCCGCATGGCCGCCACCACCGGACGGATGTTCACCAGCGATACCGGGGTGAGTCGCTCCGGGTCGCGGATGCTCATGCGCTCCCGAACCACCCTCTCCATCCGGAGCAGCCCGATGCGGAGGTGATTCTGAATGAGCTCGCCTACCGTCTTAACCCGCCGGTTCCCCAGGTGGTCAATATCGTCGGCCGAGCCCTCATCGTTATTGAGGCGGATCATGCGCCGCACGATGGCTACCAGGTCGTCCTTCACCAGGGTGCGCCTGGTCTCACTGCAGGGCGGTCGCAAGCGCCGGTTGAGCATGTAGCGCCCCACCCGACTGAGATCGTAGCGACGGGGATCGAAGAGAAGGCCCTGAAGGAAGCCGCGGGCGTTATCGGCGGTCACCGGATCGCCCGGACGCAGGCGCCGGTAGAATTCCATCACCGCGTCATCGGCGGTCTTGGCAGGGTCCCTCTCAATGGTGGTGACCAGGTAGTTGTGCTCCTCGGCGGTGTCAATGTCCTCGAACAGCGCCAGGAGTTCCTCATCCGAGCCTTCCTTGATGGGACTCTGGATGAGCCCATCCTCCACGGCCCCCAGGGCGCGCAGGAGCAAGGTCACCGGCAGCTTCCGCTTCCGGTCCACCTTGACGGAGAGAATGTCGCGCCGGCTGGTCTCAAACTCCAGCCAGGCACCCCGATCGGGGATCAACTTGGCCATGGCCAAGTTGCGCCCGGTGGTGCGATCCTCATCAACGGTGAAGTAGCATCCCGGCGACCGGATCAGCTGGGAGACCACC
>JBBQIE010000041.1:0-10175 GCA_038324625.1 Anaerolineae bacterium
GGCGCCCGCTGAGGGCCTTCGGCCAAGAAAACCGTGTGGCCTCTACCCTGGCCGAAGGCCTTCAGCAATAGGCACGGCAGTGTCCGCGGCGGCCTTCAGACCGCCGCCCTCCCGTCGCCTGACATCACACGAACCATGACACTTTGTGTGAGATTCCCCCGACTGGCGGTCACCGGGGCTTGGCGCTACTATCGAGACCGTTCTGCACAATGGCACATGCTGGGGGAAGTCCTTTGGAGTGGTATCTGTACGTAGCCGTGGTCGCCGCCGGGCTGATCGCCGGTTTCATCAACACCTTGGCCGGCAGCGGCTCGCTGATCACCCTCCCCATCCTCATCTTCATCGGCCTGCCTCCGACCATCGCCAACGGCACTAACCGAGTGGGCATACTGCTCCAGAATATGGTGAGTGTCACCAGCTTCCGGCAGCAGAAGGTGATGCCCCTGCGGGCCGGGCTGATCCTGGCGGCTCCCGCCGTCATCGGCTCCCTAATCGGGGCCCAGATCGCCGTGAATCTGAACGAGCAGCTGATGGAGCGCGCCATCGGGGTGGTGATGGTGGCCATGCTCTTCGTCATCCTCTTCCGGCCCAATCGCTGGCTCCAGGGCCGGGCCGAGGGCCACGACCGGCAGCCTAACCTGCTGGAGATCCTCATCTTCTTCGCCATCGGCATCTACGGCGGCTTCATCCAGGCCGGGGTGGGAATCTTCCTCCTGGCCGGGCTGGTCCTCAGCGCCGGCTACGACCTGGTGCGGGCCAACGCCATCAAGGTCCTCATCATCCTCTGCTTCACCATCTCCGCCATGATCGTGTTCGTCATAAACGGCCAGATCAACTGGGGGGTGGGGCTCTTGCTCGCCCTGGGCAACATGACCGGGGCCCTGATCGCCTCCCGCCTGGCGGTGCAGAAGGGAGCAGGGTTCGTGCGCTGGCTGCTCATCGCCGTGGTGGTGGTCTCCGCCCTGCAACTCCTGGGCGTGTTCGACCTCATCGGCCGGTTGTTCGCCTAGACCGGCATCCCGGCAGTACCAGAACTCGGAGGGAAGAGCCATGAGCCCGGACGAGGTGCGAGCCCTGTTCCCCATATTGAAGGAACGCGCCTACCTGTTCAGCGGGGGGATAGCGCCCGCCAATACCCGCGCCCTCGAGGCGGTGCGCCAACACCTCGACTACGTGACCGAGGAGCCGGCTCGGCTATACGCCCGCGACCTGGCCACCGACTTCGTCGAGGTGCGTCGCCTCTTCGCCCACCTCATGGGCGCCGACGAGGACGAGATCGCCATCGTCTCCAGTACCTCCGAGGGCACGAACATCGCCGTGGATCTTCTCGAGATCGCCCCCGGCGGGAATGTCGTCTTCGACCAGTGGTCCTACGCCTCCACGGTGTACCCGTTCCTCCTCCCTGCTCGCGAGAGGCTGGAGAGGCGATTCGTGCCGCCCCGGGAGGGCCGCATTCACCTGGAGGACCTGGAGCGGGCCATTGACCATCACACAGTGGCGGTGTGCGTGTCGCATGTGACCCCGGCCCAAGGGTTCCGGCAGGACATCGGTGAGCTGGCCAAGATCGCCCATTCCCGCGGCGCTCTGCTCCTGGTGGACGGAGCCCAGTCGGCGGGGGCCATGCCGATCAACCTGCACCAGTTGGATGTGGACTTCTTCTCCTGCTGCGCCATGAAGTGGCTTCTGGGGGCCGCCGGCGTCGGCTTCCTCTACGTAGCCCGACGGCACCTCGATCGCGCCCCCTCCCGTGCCGGTCACGCCTCCAACCGCAAGGGCTTCGATATCCACGACTTCGAGCTGCGCCACTCCGCCGAGCGCTTCCAGCTGGGGATGCCCAACCTCATGGGGCTGGCTTTCACCCGGCCCGGACTGGAGATCCTCCTGGAGACGGACATGGACGTGGTGGAGGACCGGGTCCTCGACCTGTCGGGGCGCTGCATCGCTGGGATGCGGGAGCGGGGCCTGAAGGTGCTCACCCCGCCGGAGCCGGAGCACCGCCTAGGCGTGGTCGCGGCGGAGATGGACGATGCCCGGCAGCTCTGGGAGTTCCTCTACGCCCGGGGGGTGGACACCTACTTCCACGGCAACCTGTTCCGGGTGGATCCCCACGTGTTCAACAACCAGGACGACATCGCCCGCTTCCTCGGGAGGGTGGACGCCTACCAGGCCGGGGGTTAGGGCATCGGCGGAGTCTTCGCCTTCATGCTGGACGGAGCTTTGGCCCACCCGTCATGCTGAATGGAGCGTTCCTCAGCGGCGTGAAGCATCTCGTCCCACGCACGGCGAGATGATTCGCTGCACTCAACATGACGGGTTTGGTGCCGGTTTGTAGGGGCGAATCTTGTATCATCTGTTCCAACTTATTCGCGCCCGGGGTCTACCTAACCCCCCAGCCCCCTTCCCTGCGAAGGAAGGGGGAGCCACACCGCCCCTCCCCGACGCGGGGAGGGGCTGGGGGAGAGGTTCTCCGCCCCGTGAGAGGCCAGGGACCGCTAGAAAGCTGGATTAGTTGGAACAAATGATCTTGTATTCGCCCTCGGCGGCCTGGGCGAATACAAGATTCGCCCCTACGGATTGGTCCTAGGCTCCCGGCATGACGCCGCGCGGCATGGTCTTCTCAACATGACGGGTGTGATCGGCGGCCGGCCCTAGGCACGCGATTGTCTGGTATAGCGAACCGACGGTCATGGGCATAATCTCACTCTTTTGGTCGCTATTTTCTGCTTGGCTTGCTTGACAGGGGGGTGTACAATAGCTGCTTGGATGGCTTCGTCGTTTTTGAGGCTAAGGACAGATTAGCGGTATTGTTGAGAGAACATTAATGAACGAGGGCTCCGCCCGCTCCATTGCCCCTAATCCCGATCTCCACCCTCGGAGGACACTCTCTCCACCCCCGGCCAATCCTTGACCGCCACCATCCCTTAGCTCGCGTTTGCCGCCGGCTCCGACCGGCTCAGCATACGACCGGGCGGATTGGACCGCCTCGGCAGCCTTTCTTAGTTGGTGTAGGAGGCATACTGTCATGAAACACTTCCCTCGTATCGGCATCGCCTTGGTTATCGTGCTCGCCTTGGTTCTGAGCGTGCCCTCGCTTGCCCAGACCCCTACCCCCACCGCCGCTCAGACGACAGGTACCCCGGAGATGGCCACCACCGCTACCGTGGAAACGACGGTAACCCCGGAGATGGCCATTACGGCTACCGTGGAAATGACGGTAACTCCGGAGATGACCACGACGGCTACCATGAAAATGACGGTAACCCCGGAGATGACCACGACGGCCACGCTCGAGGCAACCGCTGCCGCCACCGCCGCAATGACGCCCACCCCGGCGCCGGCGTTGATCCCGTCCATGTCCCCCGGGGCTCTGGCCGCCTTCCAGGGAGCCCTAAGGGGAATCTACCAGAATGTGCTCCCTTCCGTGGTCAGCATCCAGGTGGTCCAGCAAGCCCAGGGGCTCAACGCCCAGCCCGAGATCCCCGGCCAGTCCCCGAACCAGCAGGGACCGCAGTTCCAGCGGGGTCAGGGGTCCGGCTTCGTGTGGGACACTGAGGGCCACATCGTCACCAACAACCACGTGGTCAGCGGGGCCACCAGCGTCTCCGTGCAGTTCAGTGACGGCACCGTGGCCTCGGCCACCGTGGTCGGGGTGGACCCGGACAGCGACTTGGCGGTGATCAAGGCCGACGTAGCGGCGGACATGCTGGTGCCGGTGCAAATGGGCAGTTCCAGCGACCTGATGGTGGGCGACCTGGCCATCGCCATCGGCAATCCCTTCGGGCTAGAAGGCACCATGACCGTGGGCATCGTCAGCGCCCTGGGTCGCATGGTCCCCCTCGAGTCGGGCGCGACCCAGTCGGGCAGCTACAGCATTCCTGACGGCATTCAGACCGATGCCGCCATCAACCCCGGCAACTCCGGTGGGGTCCTGGTCAACATAGACTCCCAGGTCATCGGCGTCACCCAGTCCATCATCTCTCCCGCCGGCGCCTCCGCCGGCATCGGGTTCGCCGTGCCCGGGGACATCGTCAAGCAAGTGGTGCCGGTGCTCATCGAGACGGGAAGCTACCAGCATCCTTGGCTGGGCATCTCCGGCCTCAGCCTCAGCCCCGAGATCGCCCAGGCCGCCGGCCTGCCCGCCGGTATGCGAGGGGTCTTGGTGGGTGAAGTGGTGCCGGGAAGCCCGGCCGATGCCGCCGGCGTCCAGGGCAGCAGCCGTGAGGCCCAGGTCTACGGCCAGAATCTCTCCGTGGGCGGGGATGTCATCATCGCCGTCAACGGACAGCCGGTGAACAACTTCGAGGACCTGCTCGCCTACCTGTCCCGCAACACCAAGGTCGGCGACCAGATCCAGCTAACCGTCCTTCGCGATGGGAAGGAGATGAACCTGACCGTGACTCTGGCCGCCCGGCCGAGCAGCCAGGCCCAGACTCCGCCCGTCGGCGGCACGGCCCCGGGCACGCCCATCCTGGGCATCTCCGGGCTGAGCCTCTCGCCGGCCATCGCCCAGGCCATGGCCCTGCCGGCCGAGCAGCAAGGAGTGCTGGTCCAGTCCGTGGTCGGGGGCGGCCCCGCCGATGAAGCCGGGCTCCAGGGCAGCTTCAAGCCGGTGGTGATTGCCGGCCAGCGCATCATGATCGGCGGCGACGTGATCACCGCCATGGACGGGGAGGCTGTCCCCAGCGTCAGCGACCTGCAGAGCATGGTCCGCGCCGCTCAGCCCGGCCAGACGGTCACCCTCACTGTCCTTCGGGATGGGGAAGAGGTGACGGTGGAAGTCACTTTGGGTGAGGCGGCGGCCGCTCAGTAGCGCCGGGAGTGCGGACATCAACCCATCCGGCCTCCCCTTCTCTCACATGTGAGAGAAGGGGAGGCCGGCTTGCGTAGCGAAGCGGTGGGGCTGAGGGTCACTTCAGTCGCTGTAACCTGGGAGGCGCTGGTAGGGCTCCGCCCAGGGAGCGTCCTGGATCAGCAGACCGGCGTCCGGGTCCTCCGGTAGGGCCGGCTGGAGGTAGAGGCGCCAGGTCTCGCCGTCGAGCGGCTCCTGGTAGCCATCCTCCCGGAGGCGAGCCATCAGGGTCGCCTGCATTTCCTGAAGCGGCTCCCGGCAGAAGCTGATGCCGGACCGGCTTCTCGTCTCCTGCGGATCCTGGACCCGATCGAAGAGGAACTCCCGTCGGTCGGGAGCGGAGTAGAAGTACTTCCACCGCCGGTTCAGGGCCATATACAGCCCCTGGGCCTGCCGCTGGTACTGGCTGTAGACGGTGCGCTCCTCGTGACCTCCGGCTGCTACCTCCGCCAGGTCTACCCCATCCAGCTCCCCTCCGCCGACTCCTAGCCCGGCCGCGCTAAGGAAAGTGGGCACTATGTCCACCAGGCTGGCCGGGGTCTCACACGTTCGCCCCGGGGTGAAGCGGTCCGGATAGCGCGCGATCAGAGGCACGCGGGCGGCGGCGTCCAACATGCTGCGCTTGCCGAAGCAGTAGTAGTCTCCCAGGAACTCACCGTGGTCCGAGGCAAACAAGATCAGGGTGTCATCCAAGCGACCGGACTCCTCCAGGGCCTCCAGGATGCGACCCACCTGGTAGTCCACGAAGGAGATGCAGGCGTAGTAGTAGGCTTTCATGGCTCGAAGTAGGTTGTCGTCCGTGCCCTGGTCCCGGTACTTGTAGCGGTTCTGGACCTTGTTCACGTAGGTGTGCAGGGCCCGGCTGTCATCCGGTCGCTTGGGCAGAGGCATGAGGGGGCCGCGATAGAGCTTGTTCCAGGGCGTCGGCGGAGAGAAGGGCGGGTGGGGATGGATGAAGCTGGCGAAGAGAAAGAACGGTTGCGACATCCCCGTCTCCCGCAGGAACGCCACCGCCCGGTCGCCCACCCACTGGGTGCCGTGCAGCCGGGCCGGCATCTGCGCCGGCTGAGGGACGTAGTACATCTCCCCCCGCTGACCGAAGGGATCGTACACGTGCTCGAACCCGTTGGCCCGGAGGAACTGTAGGTAGTCGTCGTCCGCCACCCGGGAGCGAAGCTCCTCCTGGTGCTCTCGGGTCTGGAAGCCCCGGAGGGCCCGGGAGTCGGGGGTGAAGTGCATCTTCCCGATCCCGTGGGTGCGGTAGCCGGCCTGGCTCAGCCGGTCCATGAGAGAGGGGCGATCGGTGGGCATGGCGTCGCCATTGTCCACGCAGCCGGTGCGATGGGGATACTGCCCGTACACCAGGGAGCAGCGGGCGGAGACGCATACCGGCGAGGGAGTGTAGGCGGAGGAGAACCGCACCCCCTCCCCCGCCAACCGGTCCAGGTGCGGCGTCCTGATGATGGGGTTGCCGGCAGCGCCGATGGTATCGGCCCGCTGCTGGTCGGTGAATATCAGCAGGATGTTAGGACGCGCCAAAGAACCCCTCCTCACGAACAACCCGTCCGTCGTCCGCCCAAAACCCTGGGCAGGCACGGTGGCCATCTGTTCCAACTAATCCAGCTTTCCGACGGTCCCCTGGCCTCTCGCGGGGCGGGGAACCTCTCCCCCGGAGCCCCTGAAAAGGGAGGGGTGACTCGGCTCCCCCTTCCTTCGCAGGGAAGGGGGCTGGGGGGTTAGGTTATCCTACGCCTCCACCCGGTGTGCCTCCACCGAGAGCTTCAGGGCCAGTTCGGTGTCCATGACCAGGCTCAGGCGAGACTCGGTTCTCTGGAGGAACCCGGCCGCCCGGTCCAGCTCCCGGTCCGCCAGGGCCGGTTTGCCCGCCATCCGGGCCTGATAGGCCCGCACGATGTACTCGAGCAGGCGGGCATGGTGGGCCAGCAGCTCCAGCGATCGCTTGTAGACCTGGTTGGGCTCCTCCTGCTTCAGGCCGTCGAAGCGGGCCACCGCCTCCTTGAGGTATCCCTCGATGGTGGCCAGGGCAGGGCCGTCGGCGTCGGAGAAGGGGAGCCGGCGCCAGTGCGGGTCCTCCGTGGCCAGGTATTCCTCTATCTGGGTGAGATACTGGTCGGCCACCTCCAGGTGCGGCCCGTAGGCGGACTGGAGATAGCGCCGGCGCAGCTCCTCCCAGGGCTCATCCGGGTTCCACAGCGAGTCCGTCAGGGCGGTCATGGCCAATCCGGAAGGATAGAAGTTCCGGAAGGACTGGCAACTGACGATCCCGTCCAGCCCCAGGCCCTTGAGCTGCTGCAAGTCCTCGTGGATCACCCGCGCCACCACCGTATCCGTGAGTTGCTGCCACACCGCCCACATGAGGTGGTAGTCGTAGTCGAAGCTGTCCCCCTGGAAGACCTTTCTCCACTCGGTCAGACTCTTGACGTAGAAGGAGTTGCTTTGGGGGGACTCAAACTGGTTGAGGGCCGGCCTCGGCCACTCCTGGCCGTCGTCGCACTCCGGGTCGCCCAGGGAATGGCCGTAGCAGCGGCGGATGGGGGCGAACATCATGATGGCATTGCCGTGGCTGTCGTCTATCTCCACCTGCTCCGGAGGCCACCAGAGCTCGAAGTAGCAGAGGAAGACGAAACGAGTGTGGGGGGCCTTCTCCGCCAGCGCCTTCGAGAGGGCGTTGATGACCTTGGCGTACCAGTCGGAGATGTTGAGGGGCCGGCAGTCCTCGTCCTCGCACTTGTTGTTGGGGGCATCGGAGAGCCAGACGTGGACCACGTCCATCTCCGGGTGCTCCTGAGAGTAGGCCACGATATTGTCCACGAAGCGATCGAAGGCCGGCTGGTGGCCGTAGCAGATCTCGGTGTTGATGGGGATGTCCCCGAAGAGCTTGCGCTCCCCGTTGACCTCGGCCAGGAAGCGCCGGTGCTCCGGCTTGATCTCCTCGTCCTCGGCCGTCACCCAGCCGGAGCGGGGCATGTCGAAGGTGGCGCTGGTCCAGGAGTGGCCCACTCGATGGAACACCATGCCACGCCGCTTCATGGCCTCGATAAGCTTGTCATCCAGGGCCAGGGCCTGTTCCTCGGTGATGGGCTTGCCGGCATGGGCCGGGCTATAGGCGTGCTCGTACCAGCGGTTGAAGAAGTAGCGGCTGGAGAAGAACTGGAGGAAAACGGTGTTCATCCTCTTCTTGGCGCACCAGTCCACCATAGCCAGGGCGTGCTGGATGGAGGGTGCCCCCTCGATACAGACCCCGCGATGGCGGTAGCCGGGCTTCTCGATCAGGGGCTCTTCAGGAATGGAGAACTCCTCCAGGGTGGGGATGAGCTCACCCCCCTGGCTGGGGCGCACGAAGCGGACCCCTTGGTGCTCCAGGAAGGCGTAGACCCCGTAGAGCACGCTGCGGGCGTTGCGCCCGCTGATGTGTAGCTTGCCCTTGCCGCCCCAGACGGCGAAGCCATCGTCCCAGGGAGCGGGGGTCAAGGAGGCGCCGGGAGCCTCGGGCATGCGGTCGCAGATGCCCAGCCAGGCGGTGTCCGTGTCCTCCCCCATCTTCCGGGCCCGGCGGACCTCCGCCTCCTCCCCGATCAGCTTCTCGCCGTAGCGGGCCAACTGCCGGGCGGCATAGGCCAACACCCGGTTCTCCTCCACCGAACTCGTGCCTAACCAACGCACCCGCGATACTCTCATGCGCATTCTCCTTGCAGTGACGAATGAGTCAGAGGCCGCGGACGCCTGTCGTTCACCGCCTCTGCCTCCTCATATCTCATTTCCCCCAGGCCCTCTGGATCTTGGCCACGGCGGCGGCGATGTCGCTCATGTCTTTCTCGGTGCCCAGGAGGGTATTCTGGGAAAGCCAGCAACTCTCCTCAGCGCACACCCGCTCCGTCACCGGACAACGCTCGGCATTGGTCTCGGTGGAGGCTACCGGGGTGCCGGTCAGCTCGCCGAGGACGCGGGTGGCGTTGATGATGGCATTCTCCCGATAGAGGGGGTTGTACCCAGCGGAGGAGGACACGCCCTCGGCCGCCAGGGCCCGGAAAAAGTCCGCCCGCGAGCGGCCGCCGAAAGCGGAAGCGTCGTAGCGGAAGATGAAGAGGTGGTAGGCGTGGTGGGTGACCCGCTCGTCCCGCTTCAGGGGGGCGATGCCGGGGATGTGGCTGAGCTTCTCCACTAGGGAGAGAGCGTTCCTCTCCCGCAGGGCCAACTGCTCCTCGGCCCGGGTCATCTGGGCCAGGAGGATAGCCGCCTGCCACCCGCTCATGCGGGAGTTGCCCCCCAGGACCTCGTGCTGGTACCAGGCCCCCTGGCGCACCCGTCCCACGTTGCGGTAGGACCAGACTCGGTCCATCAGCCGCTCGTCATCTCCGACGATGGCCCCGCCCTCCCCGGCGGTGATGTTCTTACTGGACTGGAAGGAGAAGGTGCCCAGGTCGCCGATGGCCCCCACTCGCCGGCCCTTCCAGGCGGCCAGGTGGGCCTGGGCACAGTCCTCGATCACCATTATCTCGGCATCACCAGCCAGGTCCATGACCGCGTCCATGTCCGCCGGGCCACCACCGATGTGTACCGGGATGATGGCCTTGGTGCGGTCGGTGACCAGCTTAGCGGCGCTGCCGGCATCAATCTGGTAGGTATCGGGCTCGATGTCGGCAAAGACGGGGATGCCGCCCACGGTGAGGACGGCGGAGGCGGTGGCCACGAAGGTATAGGGGGTGACGATCACCTCATCGCCGTAGGTGACCCCGGCACCTCGGAGGGCCACCTCGATGGCCACCGTGCCGTTGGGCACCGAGATGCACTGCTTGGCCTCCTGCATGGCGGCGAAAGCGGTCTCGAACTCGTCAATAGTCTCGCTGCCGATGCCCCACTTGCCGCTCCGGAGCACCTGAAGGAGGCGCTGCTCTTCCGCCTCACCCCACACCGGCCACGCCGGGAACGGCCCCTGCCGCGCCGGGGTCCCGCCGTCAATCGCCAGAGTCTCGCCTGTTGCCATATCCGAACCCTCCTCGTGATCGCCCGGGATGCTTTCGCCGCCCCGAAGCCGTCCGGGACGCCTTCATGGCGATCCCAACCCCCCTACTATAGCAGGGTGGGCGTCAGGGCGGTAGCGGGGGCAGGAATTCAACAGCATCTCCGCGGCCGTGCTGAGCGACGGACAAGAGAAGTTGGGGAAAGGAGCAGTTGATAGAGGGTATGATAGCAGGTCCCAGCCGTGGGAAGGGGAGAGTAACGCACTCCCCTTCCCCGCCGATCTTGGCCTTGGTGGCCGCAGCTTCTAGTGTGCCTCTCTATGTACCTGGTCGTGGCAGACAGT
>JBBQIE010000042.1:0-9987 GCA_038324625.1 Anaerolineae bacterium
TCGCCTTGGTCACGGTGACCGTGCGGGACAACGGAGGCACGACCAACGGTGGGGCCGATGCTTCCGCCCCGGCCGCCTTCACCATCGTGGTGGACCCGGTGGCCGATACCCCGGTGGTCACCTCGGCGACCACGCCGGAGGATACCCAGAGCAACTCCGGGTTGGTGATCAGCCGCAATGCCGGGGATGGCGAGGAGGTTACTCACTTCAAGGTCACCGGTATCACCCACGGGAGCCTCTATCTCCACGACGGGGTGACGGTGGTGGAGAGCGGGGCCTTCATCACTGCCGCTCAGGGGGCGGAGGGGTTGCGGTGTACCCCCGCCCTCGACTTCGCCGGCCTGGCCACCTTCACCGTGCAGGCCGCCACCTCGGCCACCGATGAGGGCCTGGGTGGGGTCCCGGTGGTGGTCCCGGTGACGGTGACGGCGGTGAATGACCCGCCGGTGAACCACGTGCCGGCGCTCCAGACCCTGGATGAAGATGGATCCCTGACCTTCTCGGCGGCCCAGGGCAATGCCGTCAGCGTCAGCGACGTGGACGCGGGGGCCAACCGGGTGCTGGTGAGCCTGGCCGCCAACCGCGGCACCCTGTCCCTGATCTCGGTCGAGGGCCTGGCCTTCGTCTCCGGGGCGGCCGGAAGCGAAGCCGCCTATCTGGAGTTCACCGGTACCCTGGCCCAGGTCAATAGCGCCCTAGAGGGGATGGTCTTCCGGCCCGACCCCAACTACTTCGGGACCGCCGCCAGCGTGCAGGTGACGGTGAGCGATCAGGGGTACACGGGGGCCGGGGGGCCGGCCACGGACGTGGACTTCGTGCCCCTCACCGTCCGCCCGGTTCCCGATCTGCCCGCCGTCACCCGCACGGTCACCGGAAGGGACGTCCAGACCGCAGAGGGGTTGATAGTATCTCGGCATCCCGCCGATGGACCGGAGATCACCCACTTCGCCATCGGGCCGGCGGGCGGCGGCAGTCTGTTCCTGGCCGATGGGGCGACGCCCCTGGTGGAGGGCGACTACATCAGCATTGCCCAGGGAGCCGCCGGCCTGAGGTTCACCCCGTCGCTGGGATTCGAGGGGATAGCGACCTTCGACATTCGGGCCACTCAGGGGGCGGGGGCAGCCGCCAGGGCCGGCGAATGGCTCACGGTGACCATCCCGGTGGGGTGCGGCGCCCAAGCCCTAATCCAGCCGGGAGTCGAGGGACGACTCACCTACGAGGGACCGCGGGGCACGGTTGAGATCACGGTGCCGCCGGGAGCAATCAGTGCCCTGACCCTGCTCCAGTTCGTCTCCCTGCCGGGGACTCCGGAAGCCCCGGAGGGTCTGCTTCCCGCCGGTTCAGGCTTCCTCCTTCTAGCCTACGACGGAAGCGGGCGACCTCTCTCGCCCTTTGTCTTCGCTGTGCCCATCTCACTGTCCCTGCAATACCGGGATGCGGACGTGTCCGGGATCGAGGAAGAGACCCTGGTTCTCTACCATCGGGACGGCGAACAATGGGCGGAAGGGGACGACGCCTGCGGCGCCCCCGCTTACGTTCGCGATCGGCTAGGCAACCGCCTCACCGTCAGCATCTGCCATCTCAGCGAGTTCGCCCTATTTGGGCAGCGGGCTACCGAGCGGCGCATGCTCTTGCCCACGGTGCTGCGGGCGGCTCGGGCCCTGGCCAACGGGGACTTCACCCAGGGGCTGTCCTACTGGGTTGCCGACAGAGGCGGGTTCCAGGGGCATGGATCCGGCCTGCCGGCGACGGCCACCTCCGGCGATGGTCTGTCCCTCGTGCTGCTCGGTGACCCTACGGCTAAGGACGGGGCTATCCCCGTCGGCTACGCCGCCCTGGCTCAGACCTTCAGCCCAGGGGGGCGCTATCTGCACCTTCGCTACCGGGTGCAGACCAGAGACATCGTCCGGTCCGAGAGTCACTACTACGACACCTTCGAGGTGACTCTGAACCAGTCGCCTCGGGAGGTGACCGATGCCGAACGGACGGCCAGGGGCTGCGAGGGGACGGCGCTGAACCCCGAGGTGGTGGTGGTCCCGGCCGGCGCTGGGCTGGCGTTCTGCGCCGGGTTCCCGGGGGGAGCGACTGATGTGGGTATGCTGCACGATCTGGGTTGGCGGACCGCCACCGTGGACCTGGAGGGCTTCACCGGCACCGTCACCCTGCACCTGGCGGTGTGGAACCGGGAGGCGGAGGACCCCTACCGCGATGATCTCGGCTGGTACAACACCTGGGTGGAGGTGGACTACGTGCGGCTGAGTGATACGCCCTGACCCTTTCAGCCCCTGGGGGGAGGGGGCAGGGTGGCCGGCGCCGGCTCGGGACTTGGAGTTGGGGTAGTCGGGACGACCGTGGGCGGCGCTGCCGGGGTGGAGGTTGGGGCCGGTTCGGTGGTTGCCACCGGTGACGTGGACGTGGGGTCGGGATTAGGGACCGGCACCGGAGTATCGGTGGGGGGGCCGATGGTGGGGACCTCGGCGCCGACTGTCGGGGTCGCCGTGGCCGTGGGTGCCGGCGCGGGAGTATTGGCTCCGACGGTGGGAGCGGCGACCGAAGCCGGCGGTGCCGGTGTGATCGTGGCCGTTGGGGGCAGAGCGGCGGTTGTCGGGGCCTCTCCTGTCAGCCGCGGAGTCATGCGAATGACCAACGCCGTGGGAATCGCCGTGGGCTTCTCGGTGGGTGCCGACACCAGAGCCGGGGTGGCCAGAGCGATAGTGGGCAGGGGCGCGAGAGAGGCGGTAGGGTGTGCCCTCGGTGCGGACGTGACCTCGGAGACAGGGGCCGGCTCGGAGGCGTCGGGGGTGGTCCCCTTACCCGCCGAGGTGGAGACGGTCATGGTGCAGCCTGAAAGCCCCAGCAGGGCCAGGCTGAGGAGCAGCGACGGGATCAGCCCACGCATCGCAGCGTGAGAGCGACGCGCGGGCAAGGCAGGAATGCGATAGCGGTTCACGGCCAGTTCGGTCTCCGGCGACGATCCTCAGTGTTGCCGGTATGCTACCGAGGCCCACCCGGTTCGGCAACTGGGGGAGCCTCACGCTAAGATGTGAAGGCGCAAAGGGAAAAGAGAGACACGGTTGGTGGGGTCGGAGCGCTGCCTTTCGTGTAAGCAAGATATCGCGGGAAAGGAGAAGCCCCCTTCGGAGGAGAAGGGGGCTTCGGCTCATGCTTGGGTGGGTCTCAGGCCCCGATGCGGCGGGTCAGTCCCCAGCCGCCGGCGTCTTTCGGGTTGCCGGGGTCGCCGGGAAGGAGTTCCTTGTAGTTCTCGGCCACCTTGCGGATAGCGGCGGCGTACTCCTTGATGATCTCCGGGCGATAGTGCTTGAACCAGGGGATGCTGAAGATGCGCTCCTGCACTGCCTCGGACACGGGAAGGCTGCCGGCGGGCTGGCTGATGTCCACGCCCTCGGGCAGGTTGGCCACCCGAGTGGGACGTCCGGCATCGTAGACGTCAATGGTGCTGAAGAGGGGGTGCAGGTGCAGGGCCTTATTGCAGCCGGGCGATACGGCTGCACCCTCGGCGCGCACGGCCTCACAGAAGCGATGGACGGACAGGCCGCCTAGTTCCTCCGGCCGGTAGAGCCCGTGGGGGGCGTACCAGCCGCCCTTAGTGGTGTTGGAGCCCTTGGCCGGGCGGTGGGCTCGAATGCCGGGCACGCCCTCGAGCTGATCCCAGAAATAGTTCATGGACCGGTCAATGTCCTCCATCTCGCCGGGATACTTCTGGAGCTGCACCCGGGCCATGGCGGAGGTCAACTGGTTCATGCGGTTCTTGTAGCCGCCCCAGGGGAGGCCGGCCCCGGCCACCAGGTCCGGCAGGGTCAGCTCGCTATGGCGGGCGTAGTGACCGAAGGTGATGGCCCGCTCGTAGACGCGGCGATCATTGGTGAGGAGCAACCCACCCTCGCCGGCGGCGAAGGACTTCCCGGACATGATGGAGAAGCCGGCGGCGTCCCCGATGGTCCCGACCATCTTGCCCTTGTAGAGGGCGCCGTGGGCGTGGGAGCAGTCCTCGATCACCTTGAGGTTGTGGCGGCGAGCGATGTCCATGATCGGGTCCATATCGGCGGGGTAGCCGGTGTAATGGACGGCGACGATGGCCTTGGTGCGATCGGTGATGCGATGCTCGATGTCGTTGGGGTCAATGTTGATGGTGTCGGGGTCCACGTCGGCAAAGACCACGGTGCCCCCGAGGGAGTACACCTGAAGGCAGGAGGCCCAGTAGGTGACGCTGGGGCAGATGATCTCGTCCCCTTTGCCCACTCCCAGGCCCCACATGGCCGCCTGGATGGCCTGGGTGCCGGTGTTGTGGGCCAGGCAGAAGTCCATGCCGTGCCAGGCGGCGAACTCCTTCTCCAGCTCGGTGGTCACATCGAAGCCGGACATGGCTCCCCGCCGGAGAACCCCCAGTACCGCTTCCTCGATGTCGGGGGTGACGATGGGCCAGGCGAACATGTCGCCGGGATCGGTATGCACGGCCTTGCTGCCGCCCAACAGTGCCAACGAGCTTGCCATTCGGTGCCTCCTCTATGTCGTCCAATCCGGATGGGTGCGGGCGGGCCAATGGAGCCGGCCAACGCCTTTCCGGCGACGGGCCTATGATGTTACATGGGCGGCCTGGAGGCAAACGCCCGAAGTCCGGGCTCCAGATCAGGGGCCGGCCACGCGCCCGTACGCCCAGAACCCGACGGAGGCGAGGAACACCAGCAGGAGCAGGCCCTCCAGGAGGGCGAACCCCATCCGTGGCGGGGGCGCGGAGGCAGCCGTCTCGGAGGTGCCGATCGGCGCCGAGTACGTGGCTGCCGGGGCGATGGTGGCGGAGAGAGCCGGCGCCGGCGGAGTGGCCGTCTCCGAGACGGGCGCTGTCGGCGTGGCGCTGGGCGCGATGGGGGCCGCCGGCCCGCCGGACCCCTCGGAGGCGGAGGCCGCCTCAGAACTCATCGGCCCTTGCTCGGTGGGCGATAGAGTGTGGGCGGAGGATGCCCGCTCACCGGCCGGTGGCGGGGGAAGGGAATCCGTGGCTGAGGGGGTGGACTCAGGCTCGGCGCCCAGGGCGGCCATTGGTGCCTCGGTGGCCGCATCCGCTTGAGACTGGGCCTCGGAGGCTTTCTCGGGCTCGGCTGGCGCCGCGAGAGCGCTGGGCGACTCCTGAGGGGTAGCCTCCAACCGGTTCTCCGGCGCGGGCAAGGAAGCGGCTTCGGCCTCCTCGGGTTGCGCTTCGCCGGTAGGCTCGGCAGGAGCGTAGAAGGCCCCGGCCGCCGTGGTCGCCGCCGGGGCCTGAGTGGGAGGAGCAGCGGAGCCTTCGCTGAAGATCTGGTCCGCCGCGGGAGCCGCCGGGGCCATCACGGCGCGCGGGGCTTGGAGGGACGGGAGAGCGACCGGCCTCAGGCGCAGGTCGGCGAATAGGACCACCAGGAACAGACTGGCGGCCACGGCGGCGGCCACGGGGGCATACTCGCTCAGGCGCCACCACCGACGCGGGGCTGGGGCCATTCGTGGAGTGAGGGCGAAAGAGCGAGGGGCCGGCGCCATGGGCACCGAGTGGAGTAGCGATACCACCCGGCGCAACTGAATCAGCTCGCGGCGACAGGCCTCACAGGTGGCCAGGTGGGCCTCGATCCGCGCCCGCTCGGCCGGAGTAACCTCTCCATCTATGTATTGGGATAGGATATCGGAGACGTGGGCTTGTCTCCTGCGCAAGCGATCGCTGAAGCTGGTCATCATGCCTTAATGACGTAGATTGTCCGGCAGCAGTTCCGGACGCTCAAGAAGTATCTGCCGCACGGCGGCGCGGGCTCGGCTCAACCGGGACTTGATGGTGCCCAGGGATACGCCCAGGGCGGCTGAAGCCTCGTCGTAGTTGAAGCCGTTGAGATCCACCAGTACCAGCACGGCCTGCTGGTCCGGCGACAGCCGGGTGATGGCGGCGGTGATGGCCTCGGATAGCTCCCCGCTGAGGGCACGCTCCTCCGGGGACGGCGATCCATCCACCAGGGCGGGATTACGGTCCTCGTCCTCGACGATGTCCTCAATGGATTCCGACCGCCGGCGTTGTCGGGCTCGCAGTCGGTCGTAGGCGCAGTTGGTGGCGATCCGTCCCAGCCAGGCCTTGAAAGATCCTCCGCGATATTGCCGGATCTTGCGGTAGGCCAGGATCATGGCCTCTTGAGTGGCGTCGCCGGCGGAGTCGGCACTGCCGGTAATGCGATAGGTGATGTTGTAGGCTAGGGACTGATATCTTGCCACCAGGGCGTTGAAAGCCGCCAGATTGCCGTCCTGGGCCTGCCGGGCCAGGTCCAAATCCGGCGGGTTTGATTTGCTCGGGCTTAACACGGTGGCTATACTCTTGAGCGTGCAAGTCGGCCGAAGTGGCGGAATGGCAGACGCGGCGGTCTCAAAAACCGTTGGAGATCATACTCCATGTGGGTTCGACTCCCACCTTCGGCATCCTCCGATAGGCTTCCGCGGGTCCTGCGCTAAGTCGTGCTCGGGGCCCGTTTGCTTTTCCGGCCCGCGAAGGGCCGGGCTGGAGGGATACCGCGGACAGTGTGCCTAGCACCGCCCCTTCTGTCAAAGTCGGATGACCGAGACTCATCGTCGTTCCTCACCCTCGGCTGCCCACGTTGACCTCTCGCCCCTGGTTTCAGATGTCCGCTCTCACGGCCATCCTGTTTGTCGGGCTGGGCGTGGGACTGGTTGTGTCCTTGGGGATATGGCCCGCCGATTGCTCGGGGGTCGGCCCTGCGGATCTCGGCCAGGCGGATCGGCATCTCTGGGTGGCGGCGGCGGCGCGAGCCTATGAGAGGGAGAGCGACCTTCGTCTCGCCGGCGAGAGGCTGTCCCTGGCCGGTGATGACGCCGCCATGGTCCTCTGCCGAGTCGCTGCCGGCGAGTGCTCCGCCTGTGACTACGCCGACGGGAGGGCAGCCCTGGCGCTGACCCAGGCGGTCGGTCTGTATTGCACGGCGGGGAACTAGCCTCGATGCCTGGGAGCGAAGATGAGCCGCCGGGGGTTTGGCCGGCTGGGAATGGCATACCTGCTGCTGGGCGTGGTCGGCGGGGTGCTCCTGGGGTGGGGGTGGCAGCTTCGGGTCCGGGGTTGCCGAATCGAGGATCTGGCCCCTCAGTATCGGGTGGACTACGCTCTCTCCATGGCTTTGGCCGGCGAACCACCGGACCAGCTACGCCGGGCCTTTCCCGACACGGACGACGCCGGCATCGGCGCCATCCTGGAGGAAGCGGCCGTGGCTTTGGCGAGTGCCGAGCCTCCGCGGCCGGAGGGAGTGGAGACGCTGGTGGCTCTGGCCTCCTTCTTCGGGCGGCAGCGGCCGGATCTGCTGGTGCCGATCGCCACTTCGAGGGTGGTCCGTACTGGGTCCGAGACGGCACCAGCAGCGACGGAGGAATCGCCGGTAACGGCGCCGGACCCGGCCATGGGGGATTACGTGGTCACCCGGCTTCAGGCGCTTTGCCTGCCCCGAGGCGAGGCGGCGCGGGCCCGAGTGTGGGTGGCCGATGGCGCCGGCACGCCGCTAGCTGGGATACACCTGAGGATGGAGAGCGCCCTGGGAGTGGAAGAGGCTCACACCGGGCTGCAGAGGCCGGAGGACGCCGGTTACGCCGACTTTGCCCTCGTGTCCGGGAATGAGTATCGTTTACATCTCCTTGATGCCATGGGGCAACCTGCGAGCCGAGAGGTGCGACTCTCCACCGCCGCCGACCAGTGCGGCACGCAGGAGAACGTCTCCTGGATAGTGCGCCTCACGCTTTCGCCCGGCCGGTAGTACTACCTTACGCGAGACGGCATGGAGGTCACTAAGTGGACAGACCAAACCTGGGCAACGTACCGCTATTCGGCGGCCTTAGTCCAGAGGACCGATCCTTCCTTCAGGACCGCCTCGAGGAAGTGAGCGTGGCGCCGGGGGCGTCACTGGTGGTAGCGGAAGCCCCGGCGGACCGAGTGTTTATCCTCACTCAGGGCTGGGTGCGCCTGCTGACGTCCAGGGGCCACGAGTTGGCCCGCCTGGGGCCGGGGAGCGTGGTGGGCGAGGCCGATGCCCTCTCCGGCGCTACCTACTCCGTGCAGGTGGAAGCGATAACTCAGGTGAGAGCCTGGGTGCTGCGGGTGGAGACGGTGCGGGAGTTGGTGCGTCGCTACCCGGCCTCCATGCTGGCCCTGGACTCGGCCCTCGGCTTTCGGGCCGAGGCGGCCTCGGAGGGCTTCGCCGACTGGCTCGGGGAGATGGAGGAGTTCCGGAGCGTGTCCCGAGAGGAACTGGGACGCCTCGCCGGCAGCTTGGAGCCTCTGTCACTGGAGCCCGGAGAGGAGATTGGGATCCGCAGCCAGTCGGGGTTTGCGGTGGTCGAGCGGGGCGATGTGGAGGTTCTGGACCAGGCTCTCGGGCCGGTGCTCCGGGGAGGCTGCTTCCTGTTCCTGGACCGCTCCCTGCTGGCTGGAGGTGCCCCCTCGACTCAAGGGCGGGTGGTAAGCCCCACTCTGGCCTGGTACCTGCCGGCTGCCACCTGCGACCGCCTGAAGCGCGAGGGCCTGGTGGTCCTCAATGAGCTTATTCAGGAAGCCATCGAGCAGGAGCCACTCATCGAAGCGGCCCTAACCACCTACGTGCCGGAGACCTTGGCGACGGAACCGGTGGTGGTGGCCTTGCCGATCAGGCGAGAGCCGGCAGTGGTGGCTCCCGAGCCGGCGGGGCTTTCGGCAGGGGCCAAGGGGCGCTTGGCTCTCGGGGTTCTACTCTTGCTTTGGGTGCTGGCCCTAGGTGCCATCAGTGTCTGGCGATCGCTGTCGGCGAACGCCGCTGACCTTCCCACTCGAGACCTGAGCCAGTTCCGGGGCACGGCGGTAGCCCTAACCCCGGTGGCCTTCGCCCAAGACATCGCCGCCACTCCGACCTTCGCCCCCTCGGCCACTCCGCAACCCACCAGCACGGCGGCTCCCACGGACACTCCCGTTCCTCCCACCGCCACCGTGGTGCCGACGGACACGCCCGAGCCCACGGCCACCTCGGTTCCTCCGACCGCAGTGCCACCGACGCCGGTGCCGGCACAGGCCGATACCACCGCCGGCCAGGCCGAGGTGGTGGCGGCTCCGCCGCCTCCGGTGGATACCCCGGTGCCGGCCACCAACCCTGGGGTTGATTACCAGGTGGTCTCCTGGCGGCAGTTGACCCCCTGCGAGAACCACGGGATGCACAACATCTTCATCAACGTGGTGGACCCGGCGGGCAACGGTATCCCCGGGGTGCCCCTATACGTTACCTGGGGCGGTGACGGGGTGCAGGTCGTCACCGGCGATAAGCCGGACATGGGTCCCGGGTACGCGGTCTTCGACATGTTCAAGGGGACGTACTGGGTGAATGTGGCCCAGGGCACCAGCGAGACCTCGCCGCCTCTGACGGTTGATATCGGCGAGGATCAGCTCTGCACCGAGACCGGCAACCCGGTGGGGAACTCACTGTATCACTACAGCTACGAGGTGACCTTCCAGCGTACCTGGTAGCAAGGATCGGGTCTCTACAACGAAGAGGGCGGGGACAGATGCTCCCCGACCTCTTCGTTGTCTTGTGGACCACGTTGCCGACACCCGGACCCTCTTCCCCGTCACCCTGAGCACAGCGAAGGGCCTCGGGTCACGTAGGCGAGATGCTTAACTGCGCTGAGAAGCGCTCCTTTCAGCATGACGGGGCTACTTGACCGATGTTCTACGGCTCCCGCTCGTCGTACACGTCGCCGGACAGATTGCCCTCGAAAGTCACTCCCTCCAGGGTCACATCCGAGGCCAGAGGGCCGATGCTGAGGCCGTAGCGCTGCCGGCCGTCCCCCTCGACGGCGCAGCGGCGGAACACCAGGTCGTGGGTCGCGCCATCCACCCGGATGCCGGCACCGGCCTCGGGCGACCCGTTGCCGGTGATGGTGCAGTCCACGAAGGTGTTCCGATGACCGGCCATCGGCTCCGATTCCGGTCGGAAGTGG
>JBBQIE010000043.1:0-9909 GCA_038324625.1 Anaerolineae bacterium
ACTGGAAGACCGCGGGGTCCCGGAGACGTCTGCCTACCTCAACCGCGACCCTCGATCCTCGACGGGTTTTGAATAGGGCTAGACACTCGGCGAACACGAGATCGAGGATGGCGAAGCTCCCACCGCTCCGCACGTGCTCTCCAAAGAACCGAGCCGCTGCTTCGTGATTCCTGTCTTGCTGAACCACACTGGCGTATATGGCTGAAGTGTCAACCACGGCTCGATGCACTTGACCCGTCCCGAGTCCTAATCCTCGACGCTCAGGATGGCGTCGGCCAGATACATGTCAGGGCGCTCACTGACGGGAACGTCGTCGCGCAAGGGTTCCGGACCCGAACACATGCCGACCAACTCGAGCGCGTACTCAATAGCGCCCGCCGCTGGGGCGTCGGCCGACTCGCGGATGACTAATCTCCGGATGACTTCCGCCACGCTGACACCGTCCCGCTCGGCCTTTCGGACCAGGAACTGGTGCAGGTCATGCGGGAGGCACATCTGAAAGCGATGCATAGTAGCCACAGGTTCGCTCCAAGAACGTGATGTAACAATCCTACATCAAAGTGGGATCCCCGGCGATGAGAGACAGAGCCTCCTGCAGGGCCTTGACTTTGAGAGGGTCCCGCTCCCGGCGGGCGGCGGCGAGGACTACCGGCAGGAGGGCCGGGTGCCGAGAAGCCACGATCATGGTGACCAGGTAGCGGTAGGCGTCATGGAGCCGGGTGTCCCGGAGGAAGTCCGCCAGGGTATCGGCGTACTCGGGAGCCGACTGGTGCCCGGCGATGAGATCGAAGAGGCCCACGAGCACGAACTCGTCGCGGGACTCGATGTAGCGGGAGACCAGGGTCGGCAGCAGTGAAGCGGGCAGGCCGGTGAGGTTCCGGAGGCACTCGGAGATGACCTCGGAGGGGGCGCCGGCGGGGTCGAGCACCTGGGCGTAGAGGGGTAGCGTCTGCCCCTGGGAGGCCAGCACTCGCGCCGCGGTGACCGCCGGCTCCCCGGACATGCGGGAGGTATGTTCGTCCCCCAGGAGGCGGGCGGCGTGATAGGCCGCCCGGAGCGGGTCCACCTCACTGAGGGCCACCAGGGCGGCGCCCCGCAAGCCCTCGGTGGGCGGGAGCTCGTAGGTAAACAGGGCCTCCTCGAGGAGGGGCACGTCATCCGGCCCGGCCGCCGGCCTCAGGGCCCGTAGGATGGCGGCGCGGACGTGGGCCCCCGGGTCCCGCCGCCGGGGCAGGGCCTGATGATGCCGGTAGTGGCGGTGGAAGGCGGCCCGAAGGCTCTCCCGGGAATCGCCGGTGAGGACCTCCAGTGCCTTTCGCTCTCGCTCCGGGGTGCGGTCGGGGGAGGCCAGGTCCTCCAGGGCATAGAGGAGCTGCTCCTTGGCGTATGCCCCCTTGCCTCCCCTTCCCGCCGACTTGGCCAAACCGGATTAGCCCGTTTCCAGGGCGATGACGGTATCGGTAGGGTCGGGGGCCTCCTCGGGTCCTCGGATGATGACGGTGCCGGCGACAGTCTGGACCGGCAGGGAGGCGCGGGTCCGGTCGCTGAGTAGGTAGGCGCCGGTCACTTTCTCCCCCCAAGCCGGGATCCGGATATCGCCTAGCTCGGGCCATTCGAACACATGTAGGTAGACCTTACCCGGGCTACTGGTGCTCCGGCACCAATCCAAGCCCTGGATGGGACCGGGCCGAGTGGCGTAAATGGACTCGCCGTTGATCGCCAGCCAGCGGCCCATCCCCTGCAAGCGTTCCACGCTGGGCTGGGGGATGATGCCCTCGGCAGTGGGGCCGACGTTGAGCAGGTAGTTGCCCCCCTTGCTGACGATGTCCACCAGCTTGCGCACCAGGTCCTCGACCGACTTCCAGTTATGGTCGTTGACCTTGAAGCCCCAGGTGTCGTTGATGGTGGCCGGAGTCTCCCAGTCGCCCTCCACCAGGTTCTCGGGGATGCGGTTGTCGCCGGCCTCGGCGTAGTCTCCTAGGCCGTTCCCCAGCCGGCCATTGACGATGCAATCGGGCTGGAGCTCGTGTACCAGGTCCAGGAGTTCCCGGCTCTGGGCCTCGGTGATGCGCCTAGGGGTGTCGAACCAGATGGCGGCAATAGGCCCGTAGTTGGTGAGCAGTTCCCGCACCTGGGGCTTGACGTAGTTCTCGATGTAGCCGTCGAAGTCCTTCTCTCCCTCCACGTAGTCCCAGTCGTTGCCGTCCCCATTGGGATGGTGCCAGTCCTGGGTCTGGGAGTAGTAGAAGCCGAAACGGATGCCTTGCTTCTGGCACTCGTCCGCCAGTTCCTTCAAAGGATCGCGGCCAAAGGGAGTGGCGTCCACGATGTCGTAGTCGGTGGTTTTGGCGTCGAACATGCAAAAACCGTCGTGGTGCTTGGCGGTAATGAGCAGCCACTTCTGCCCCGCCTGCCGCGCCAGGGATACCCACTCCTGGGCGTTGAACTGGGTGGGGTTGAACTGCCGCGCCAAGGCGGCATACTCGGCCACCGGGATGCGCTTCCTCTGCATGATCCACTCGCCGATACCGGGAACCTCCTCGCCCTGCCAGATCCCGGCGGGAAGGGCGTAGAGGCCCCAGTGGATGAACATGCCGAAGCGGGCATCCCGCCACCACTCCATCCGGGGGTCCTCTCCGGCCCCCTCTCGCTGTCCCTGTCCTTGCCGAATAGCACCGTCGGTAGCCATTGATGCTCCTCCTGGTTGACGGGAGAACCTCTCCCCAAGCCATTTGGCCCGCCAAATGGCTGACCCTCCCCTGAAAAGGGAGGGGTGAATCGGGCTCCCCCTTCCTTCGCAGGGAAGGGGGTATAGACAGGCTACTGGCTGGCGCAATAGGCAGAAACGCAGCGCCTGCCGCTGGGGGGTTAGGTTGGCCCCAGTCTACTGACAACCCCCATCCCCATCAACTGCCCCTTCAGATGAAGCCGCTGCTGCCGATATACTATCATGGTCCTCGGCACCCGGGGACGTACATATCGTCAAGCAGGAGCAGGCGGAGCTTGTCTCGATCCCTTCACGGCGAACTGGATCATCTGCGCGAGCAACTGGCGCGGGCTCAGGTGGCCAATGCTACCCTGGAGCCGGTGCAGATGGCCCTCAGCCAGGTCACCTCCGAGCTGGAGCTGAAGGGCTTCCTGGCGGAGGTTCTCAGCCGGGCGGTGGCCATGGTGGGGGCGGAGGCGGGCGCCTTGCTCCTGTTGGACCGGGAGGAGCACAGGCTCAAGTTCGCCGTGGTGCATGGCGGCGGAAGTGGAATGGGGAGGGGCGCCGCCCACCTGCTCCTCTTCCACTGAGGCCGCCGACCGCCAGTCCCTAGGGCCGACCTACCGGGCCAGGGCCCTGGGCAGGTCGCCCTGAAGCGTCTCCGCCGAACGGATCATGAGGGTGCGGTCCGCGAGGGGCAGGTCCACCCGCGCTCCACCCCGCCGGTGCGACTCCCGCAGGGCGATGGCCATCTCCAGAGCGGCCCGGCCGTCCTCCCCGGCGCACATGGGCGCCCCGCCCGATTCCAGGCAGCGGATGAGGTCCAGCACCGCCCGCACCCCGGGGCTCTGCATCCTTTGCGGCTGGGGGAAGAGGCACTGCACCGGCTCGCCCCAGCGGCGTCCGGGCTCGACCTGCCACCACTCGAAGTCCCGCCCATTGCTGATGGAGCGGATGCGCCCCCGCTCGCCGATGACCTCGAACTCCCAGTCAGCCCCGCCGCAGGGCATCATACGCACGAAGGCCCGGGCCCCGTTGTCGAAGGCCAGGTAGCCGTTCCCCCGGAGATCGTCGTCCGTGGCCGCCTTCTCGTCGCTCTCCATTTCCCCAAAGGCCCAGAGGGCGTCGCCGCCCGCCAGATAGCGGACCAGGTCCAGGAGGTGACTGCCGTTGTGGGAGATGTTCGCCTGCCCGAAGCCATTCACCTGGAGCACCGGCCCGATCTCGCCCTGGTCAATGAGGGCTCGGGCCTGGTTCCAGAGGGCATCCGTGTGGCGGGAGCAGTTGATGGCCAGCTTGATCCCCTGCTCGCGGCAGACGGCGATCATTTCGTCCGCCTCGGCTAGGCTGAAGGAGATGGGCTTCTCCGCCCAGATGGCTCGGACTCCGGCTTCGGCGCAGGCCATGACGATGCCGGGCCGCGACTTGGCCGAGGTGCAGACGCTGACGATGTCGGGCTTCTCCTTGGCCAGCATCTCCCGGTAGTCGGCGTATAGCCCTTCCACCCCCCAGCGCTCTCGGAAGGCCTCCCGCTGTTCGGGGTAAGGATCGGCTCCCGCCACCACCTCGATCTGAGGCAAGTCGCGGTAGCAGGCCATGTGGGCGTAGGGCAGCATCGTCCCCGGCCGTCCCCGCACCTCGTCGTCCACCGTGGAAGCGATCCGTCCCAGGCCAATGATGGCGGCGCGATACGATGCCACGTCATCCCTCCTGCTCATACTGCCACGGCCTCGTAGGTCACCACACCGCGGCAGACGGTGAGGGTGGCCGCGAACCGATGTCTCCCCGGATAGGGCTGCCCGGCCACGTCGTAGTAGGTGTACTCTCCCTCCGTCATCTCCAGGACGGTCACGTCCCCCGATCCGCCCACCTTCAGGGTGCCGATGTCGTCCCGGCGGAGGGCCCGAGCCGGGTTCACGGTGGACCAGGCGATGACTTCCTCCAGCCCGGCGCCCAAGGCCATCATCTTGGCCATGCAGTCCGGCATGTTGACGTCCGGCAGGCGGACGCTGGATTGGTGCAGGTCGGTGGAGATGGTGTCGGGCCGGAAGCCGAGGTCGAAGGCGGCGCGGGCCACCTCCCAGGAGAAGCTGCCGGCCCCGTGGCCCAGGTCAAAGAGGACCCCTCGATCCCGCGCCGCCAAGGCCCCCGGCCGCACCCGGCGGTTCCATCCCTCCAGCAGACCGCCCTGATGCCCCTTGTAGATGTGAGTGGAGATGTCTCCGGGGCGCAGGAGGGGGAAGACCTGCTCCACCGAGGGGGGCGGGTAGTACATGTCCACCATCAGGGGCAGGTCGGTGATGTCGGCCACGTCCCGGGCCAGGTGTACCGGAAACACCGACTGATCGCCCACCCCCATCTTGTTGGCCCGCACCTTGATGCCGGCGATCAAGTCGCGGTTCTCGCGCACGCACTCCACCGCCTGGTCCACGTCCACCAGAGGGAGGTAGCGGCACTCCTGGTCGGTGGCCAGGCCGATGCTGGAGACGTGAAGGAAAGGGATCACTCGGGTCCGCGCCGGCTCGATGACGAAGTGCCGGAAGCCATCGAAGGTGGCGGCCCCGGCGCTGCCCACGTCCACCACCGTGGTCACCCCGGTTCGCCCACAGACCGCGTCCGGGTCGAGGCTGAGTTTGGTCGCCCGCCAGTAGACGTGGGCATGCAGGTCAATCAACCCCGGTACCACCAGCTTGCCGGCGGCATCCACCACCCGCCGCGCCGACTCGGAAGCGATCCGCGAGGTGACGGCGGCGATCCGGCCCTCGCGGATGCCGACGTCGCGCACCGCGTCCAGCCCGCGGGAGGGGTCCAGGACCCGGCCCCCGGAGATCACCAGATCGTACATCGAGTTCGTATCGGCCATCATCGCCCTCCTCCCCCACGTCAGGCCCGATTCTACGCCAGTCCCGGCTCCCGTGGAAGCGGGTACGCCTCAAGCTCGGGGCAGGGTCGCGAGCCGGCAGTTTCCCTGCCCTGAGTGAGCGTGGAGCCGTCCGATCGCCTCAGACCAAGTCAGACTGAGTCCAGTCACGTCACCCTGAGTGTAACGAAGGGTCTCGGCCCCCCACGGCGAGATGCTTCACTCCGCTGAGGAACGCTGCATTCAGCATGACGGGCTAGACTGAGGAACGCTGCATTCAGCATGACGGGCGTGGCTTAGGTTTCGGGTGCCTGAACCACCCCCGACTTGCCGCTCCCCGCCGGCAGTGATAGCATCCGGTCCTTCAGACATACCGGAGTGCGATCATGGGTGGTAAGCCGCTCCACCGCTAGGCACAATCTACGTCCGTGGGGGCCACGCTCGACCGGCCAGGGAGTCGTCCCGTTCCTCGGCCGTTTGAGGCCGCGCCCATCCTTGGCCGCGGCGAGGGACCTCTTCCCCGACCGGCAGCCGCTTTACCTACCCGACATCTTCGCCTGCCTCCTAGACCCCAAAGGTCTTGGAGACCTTTAGGGTCTCAAGGACGACGCCATGAAGGTCCCTCTCCGGCAGTACCTCGACTTGCTCTCCGGCTACCTACGGCCCCAGCTCCGGCGAGTGGTCCTGCTGGCCGTGCTCCTCTTCTCCGGCATCGGCCTGCAGCTGATCAACCCCCAGATCATGCGCGGCTTCATAGACTCGGCTCGCTCCGATGTGCCGCAGCAGCACCTCTTCCGCCTGGCCCTCTTGTTCATGGGGCTGGCCCTGGTGCAGCAAGTGGTCTCCGTGTTCGCCACCTACTTCAGCGAGAACGTGGGCTGGACCGCTACCAACTACCTGCGTGCTGACCTGGCCGAGCACTGCCTCGGCTTGGACATGACCTTCCACAACACCCACACCCCGGGGGAGATGATCGAGCGGCTGGACGGGGACGTCACCGCCCTCTCCAACTTCTTCTCCCAGTTCGTCATCCAGGTGTTCGGCAGCGCCGTCCTCATGCTGGGGGTGATCGTTCTCCTCTTTCGCGAGGACTGGCGGGTGGGGCTGGCCCTAAGCCTCTTCGCCGCCCTGGCCATGCTGGTGCTGCTGCGGCTGCGCAACATCGCCGTTCCCCACTGGACCGCCTCCCGCGAGGCGCACGCCAACCTCTTCGGCTTCCTGGAGGAGCGGCTGGCGGGCACCGAGGACATCCGCTCCGCCGGGGCCAAGCCCTACGTGCTCCTGCGCTTCTTCCAGCTCATGCGCGACGTGGCCCAGAAGCAGATCAAGGCCGGCCTGATGGTCAACGTGATGGTGAACTCCTCCGAGATGGTGTTCGCCCTGGGCACCGCCTCCGCCTTCGCCGTGGGGGCCTACGTTTTCGAGGCGGGGGTGGTCTCCATCGGCACCGTCTACCTCATTTTCAACTACACCATGATGCTCATCTGGCCCATGCAGCGGATCACCCAGCAACTGCAGAACCTCCAGCAGGCGGCCGCCGGCATCCTACGCATCCAGGGCCTCCTGGAGCAGCACCCCACCATCCTCGACGGCGACGGCCCCGATCTTCCCCTCGGCCCCCTGGCCGTGGAGTTCCAAGACGTGTCCTTCGCCTACGACCAGGACGAGCCGGTGCTGCAGGACCTGAACTTCCGCCTGGAGCCGGGCCGGGTGTTGGGCCTACTGGGGCGTACCGGATCGGGCAAGACCACCATCACCCGCCTGTTGTTTCGCCTCTACGAGCCGCGGGAGGGCGAGATACGCTTGGACGAGCGCGATCTGCACCACACCCGCCTGAGCGACCTGCGCCGGCGGGTGGGGATGGTCACCCAGAACGTGCAGCTCTTCCAGGCCAGCGTCCGCGATAACCTCACCTTCTTCGACCCCACCGTCCCCGACGACCAGCTGCTCCAAGTCATCGAGGAGCTGGAGCTGGGGCCCTGGTTCCGCACCCTGCCTCAGGGCCTGGATACCGAACTCGAGTCCAGCGGCGGGGGGCTGTCCACCGGTGAGGCCCAGTTGGTGGCCTTCACCCGCATCTTCCTTCAGGACCCGGGCCTGGTGATCCTGGACGAGGCCTCCTCGCGGCTGGACCCGGCCACCGAGCAGCTCATCGAGCGGGCCGTGGGCCGGCTGCTCCAGGACCGCACCGGCATCATCGTGGCCCATCGGCTGGCCACCGTCCAGCGGGCGGACGAGATCATGATCCTGGAGGAGGGCCGCATCCAGGAACACGGGGAACGGCGGGCCCTGGCAGCCGATCCCGGCTCCCGCTTCTCCGGCCTGCTCCGCACCGGGCTCGAGGAGGTGTTGGCGTGACCGAGGCCCATGCAGTGCCCGTCACCGACGGCCGGATGGCCCCCGAGCACACCAAGCCCACTTGGTGGTTCCTATGGCAGATGCTGACCTACCAGCGCCTCCAGTACCTGGGCATCGTCCTGCTGCGCATCTTCATCTTCACCGGCAGCTTCCAGGCCACCGGGCTGGTGACGCGGGCCTTCTTCAACCGCCTCACCGGCGACGCCCCGGTCAGCCTGGGCCCCTGGGCCTTGGCGGCCCTGTTGGTGGGCATCGCCGCCGTGCGGATCGTGGGCATCTTCGCCGACATCGCCCTGTCCTTCTCCTGGTCCTTCACCATCCGGGCCCTGCTGCGCAAGAACCTCTTCGAGCGCATCCTGGATCGGCCGGGGGCCCGCTCCCTGCCGGACTCGACCGGGGAGGCCATCAGCCGCTTCCGGGGCGACGTGGACGAAGCGGTGAACTTCCTGCACGAGCTGCCCTTCCTGGTGGGGTACGCCCTTTTCGCCGTCATCGCCGCCGTGATCATGGCCGGCATCAACGCCCGCATCACCCTGATGGTGTTTCTGCCCCTGGTGGTGGTAGCGGTGGTGGCCAACCTGGCAGTGCGGCGGCTGGAGACCTACCGGCGGGCGGCCCGCAAGGCGGCGGGGACGGTGTCCGGGTTCATCGGGGAGATGTTCGGCTCCGCTCAGGCTATTAAGGTGGCATCGGCCGAGGGGCGGATGGTGGCCCACTTCCGCCAAATCAACGAGGTACGGCGTAAGGCGGCGGTGCGGGACCGGCTCTTCAACGAGCTGCTGCACTCCCTGTTCTGGAACGCCATCAACCTGGGGACCGGGATCATCCTCCTCACCGCTGGGCAGGCCATGCGCCTGGGCACCTTCACCGTGGGCGATTTCGCCCTCTTCGTCTTCTACCTGGGCTTCGTCACCGAGATGACCGGCATGTTCGGGGGCTTCCTGGCCTGGTACCGGCAGGTGGGCGTCTCCTTCGATCGCATGGTCCGGCTGCTGCAAGGGGGCCCGCCGGAGCAACTGGTCCGGCATGGGCCGGTGTACATGCGGGGCGAGTTCCCCATCGTGCCCCACGTGGCCAAGACCAAGGCCGACCGGCTGAGTCGGCTGGAGGTCTCGGAACTCACCTACCACTTCCCCGACTCCACCCGCGGGATCGAGGGGGTGAGCCTCACCCTCGATCCGGGCAGCTTCACCGTGATCACCGGCCGCATCGGCTCCGGGAAGACCACCCTGCTGCGGGCGCTCCTGGGCTTGCTTCCCAAGGATGCCGGTGAGCTGCGCTGGAACGGGGAGCCGGTGGAGAACCTCGGCACCTTCATGGTGCCGCCCCGAGCCGCCTACACCCCCCAGGTGCCGCGCCTGTTCAGCGAGCCCCTGCGGGACAACATCCTCATGGGCCTGCCCGAGGACAAGGCCGACCTGGAGGGCGCCATCCGCTCCGCCGTCATGGAAGCGGATCTGGCCGAGATGCAGGAGGGCCTGGACACCGTCGTCGGGCCCAAGGGGGTGCGACTCTCGGGCGGGCAGTCGCAGCGGGCGGCGGCGGCACGCATGTTCGTGCGCGAGGCGGAACTCCTGGTGGTGGACGACCTCTCCAGCGCCCTGGACGTGGAGACGGAGCGGCAGCTGTGGGAGCGGCTCTTCAGCCGGCGAGACGCCACTTGTCTGGCCGTGTCGCACCGGCGGACGGCCCTCCGCCGGGCCGACCACGTCATCGTCCTCAAGGACGGAAGGGTGGAGGCGGAGGGGACGTTGGAGGAGCTGCTGGCGACGAGTGAGGAGATGCGGCGGCTCTGGTCGGGGGAGGTGGGGGCGGAGGCGGGTGGGTAGGATGCCGTAGCCCCATCTAGACTCATTTTCCGCACCCCTCAAAGGGGGTGGAGAGCAACGGCTGCATGAAGGTACGCTTCTGGTTTGGGCAGTCCCAATCGGTCGAGGATCTGCACCTGGATGGGGGTGAGGGTGGTGGGGGCCACGATCTCGGC
>JBBQIE010000044.1:0-9891 GCA_038324625.1 Anaerolineae bacterium
GGTCGGGTACGGGGCGGCGAGCGGGGCTCTGTTGGGGGTGGCGGCCTCCATGCTCTTCGGGCCCTATTTCCAGCTCACCGAGGACCCCTCGCTGCCGGTGCCTCCTTTCATCCCCCTCATCGCCTGGGAAGAGATCGGGGCGATGGCCCTGACCTTTGCCCTGGTGCTGAGCCTGGCCATCGCCGCCCTCATGCACCTCAGCTTCCGCCGACAGGTGGCTCAGACCCTGCGCCTGGGAGACCAGGGGTGATCAGTGTCAAGTCCGATCACAGACGTCACAAGGAGTGAGACCATGCGCTACGAGTTGATGTTCCCCTATCAGATACGGACCGCCATAGACGAGAAGTGGCCTGCCATCCTGCCGGTGGGGGTGCTGGAGTACCACTCCGAGCACTGCGTGGTGGGGGTGGATACCCTACTGGTGGTGCGGGCGGTGGAGGCGCTGGAGAAGGAGATGGACCTGGTGATCCTGCCGCCCTACTACTACGGCGCCGCCAGCTACGTGGTGGAGCCCCCGGAGGGCAACGGCAGCGTCCAGGTGGACCCGGACGTCATCCACGCCTGGGCGCGGGAGGTGTTCCGGAGCTTCCTGCGCATCGGCTTCCGCAACATCCACCTGTTCATCCATCATCAGAGCGAGAACTTCGCCGCCGGCATGCCCACCGACCTGGCTTTCCGCCTGGCGGCCCGGCAGGCCATCTTCGAGTTCCTGGGACGGGAGCGGGGCGAGGGCTGGTGGGGGGACGCCGGCATGGCCGACTACTACAGCGCCCACGCCGAGGGAGACAACCCCTTCAACTGGATCCAGGTGCATCCGTTCATGGACGCCGAGACCCAGGCCCAATATCCCATTGACCACGCCGGGGAGCAGGAGACCTCGTTGATGATGGCCTTCTGCCCGGAGGGGGTGGACATGGGCCGCTTTACCGAGGAGAAGTGGTACGCCCGCCAGGCGGCGCGGGCGGGGCGGGAGTATGGGGACGCCGCCCGAGAGAAGATCCTGGCGGGGATGCGGCGGGCTCTGCGGGGGGGGTGAGGGAGGGGAGCCTCACGCAAAGACGCTAAGGCGCAAAGGAGAGGGGTTGGGAGTCTCAGAGGATCTCAACCGGAACCAATTGGCTATGGCAGAAACCCGAAAGGCTATCTATAATGACTGTATGATGGCGTTATCGGACGGGAAGGTATCTGTACGCCATTGGACCGGACGGTGCCGGTAGAAGTGGGCCGGAAAAACTCGCGTTCGTAAACCCATAGCCTGAGCCTGGCAGGAGGGATGTATGAAACCGAGGATGGCATTCTCTCGCCTGATCGTGGTGGCATTGGCCGCGGCCCTTCTCCTGGCTGCCGGAACCGGATGCGCCCCCGCCGGGTCGGCCTCGGCTCCGGTCACACCCAGGCCGCCCACCGTCGAATTGACGGCGGCCATACCCCTGTCGGTGTCGCCATTGCCGCCCTGGGTTCCCGTCGCCACGGCGACCTCCACGCCGGCGACTCCCGTGCCCTCCTCCACCTCTACTGAGATCGTCCCCTCGCCCACGCCCTACGCCTACTACTCGCCCACGGTGGCGGTGGCGGAGCCGCCCTTCATCCTCGGCTTAGGAGAGGTCACCCCGGAGCCCTTCCAGGTGATCGTGCGGGAGGGGAACCAGGTCTGGTTGGTGACGGACGAGGGGGAGCGAGAGCTGATCATAGACACATTCACCCGGATGGGGTTGTACCTGGGGCCGAGGGGGCTGCTGGAGACGGACATGCCCCCGGTGGGGTGGGGGAGCCTGTCCCCCGATGGTAGGACCCTGGCTCTGGTAGTGGGTGATCAGGCGTCGGTTCCCGCTCCGAACTCGGGCCAGTTTCTACAGCTATCCATCTACTTGCTTGACCTCAGCACCGGCGAGGTCGAGTTGCTGGGGATGGGGCAGGACCCGGTGTGGGCCCAGGATAGCTCCCACCTGGCCTACCGCGTCGGAGAACGAATGCTGGCCGTGGCCGATCGGTTGACTCGCGGCGTCCGATTCCTTGGCCAGCCGGAGTCCCCCTATCCCCTGGCCTTCACTTGGTCTCCCGACGGCCGGCGGCTGGCGGTGATGACCCTGGAGGGCCAGGAGGCGGGGATCATGGTGGTGGGACTGGATGGCGAAAACACGAACCTGCTCTCCTTCGAGGCTCGGCTTCTTCTCTGCGGCCTCCATCCCCCCAAGGACCTGACCTGGCAGGCGGATGGAGAAGCCCTACTCTACCGGAGATGCCCGGAAGAGCTGTCGGCTCCGGGCGGCTACCAGTTGTGGCGTCTGCCGCTGGACGGATCGGAGCTGGAGCCGGTCATCGCCGGGGAAGTGTCGGTAGATCGCTTCTCGCCCAGCCCTCTAGGTGACTGGCTGGCCTTCTTCGGCTCGTGGTCCCCGGGCCCAGGATCTTGGCGCGCGGGCCTGTGGCTGGCCCGAATGGACGGCTCCGACTCGCGGTTGGTGCAGGAGCAGCCGAGAGGCTATCCGCCTAGTTGGTCCAGCGACGCCTCGCGCCTGGCGTTCGCCGACAGTACCGGCGTCTGGACGTTGGACCTGGTTGACGGGCTGGTCCGCCAGATCTACCGCTCCCAGGCCCAGACCGGGCGCCCGCCCGACTTCTCGATCGTAGCGGAATGGCAGGAGCCCTGGCACTCGCCGGTGTTGGAGGTTGGTGTCGGCGAGTCTCTATCGTCCCCGGCGGGGGCCGACGGGGCTCTGATGGCACTCAGGAGCCCTGAGCCCGCCCGGGAATCCACCGACGCTTTCCTCTACCCGTCTCCCGATGGGCGGTACGTCTTGAGGGCCACGCGCTATCACCCGGATGGTTCGCAGTGGGAGGTGGGAGCCTACGTCCTCGAGGACACCCTGGTCGGCGAGGAGGTCGTCGTCGTGGGGCCGCGGGGGTACGCCGAATTCATGGGCTGGTCGCCCGAGGGGAGCCTGCTCTTCCTGGTGTCTTCCTCGCGGGCCGAGGGCGGTCAAGGGCGCCTGGCGGCGGTGGACCCGCGAGAGGGGGTGCGGCGGGAACTGACCTCGGGGGAGGAGCGGGTCACCGGGGCCGCCTGGTCCCCGGACGGGGAGACCATCGCCTATGCCCTCTGCCGGCCGGAGGGCGATGGCTGCCTCCGCCCGGAGCTGCGGCTGGTGGATGCCAAGGGGACGAACGACCGGGCGGTGCCTATCGGTCCCTATCCGGCCGAGGAAGGGGGCTACCCGCCCAACCGCATCTACGAGATCGGCGACCTGGGGTGGAGCCCGGATGGGGAATACGTGATCTTCCGCTGCCGCCACGGGTTTCGGGTAGCGGAGGACGTCTGGGCCGTGCGGCCGGACGGCACCGGGCTGCGTCCCCTGGCTCAGGGGGAGCGGCCGCTGGTGGTACCGGGGTGGTGAAGGGCGACACCATCCCTGCCAATAGGAGTAGGCAATGCGTGGCTCACTGGAGGAGATCCGAGAGGTAGCGGATGACCTGTGGCTGTGGCGGGTCCGGCATCCCGGCTGGAGACCGGGACTGAGCTGGCAGCCGGTGGTGACCTCAGTATGCGTGGAGTCGCAGGGGGAGATCACCCTGCTCGATCCCCTGGCGCCGGCGGACGATGCCACGACCCTGTGGGATCGGCTCGACGCCCGCCCTCCGACCCTGGTGGTGGTGCTCAAGCCGGACCACGTGCGCGACGTGGACTTCTTCGTGCGCCGCTACGGGGTGCCGGCCTTCGGCCCCGACGTCTTCCAGCGGAATGACGTTCCTGAGACCCATCTCAAGCTGGTTCTCCCCGGCACCCGCCTTCCCGGGGGCCTTCTGGCTCTCTATGACGGCCGAGGCCGCAACGAGACCCCCCTTTGGCTGCCGGAGCAGCGGGCCCTGGTCTTCGCCGACGCCCTGACCGAGCGGGAGGGAGAGCTGCGGGTCTGGGCCACGCCCTGGCACCAGGAACGGGCGCTTCCGGCGCTGCGGGGGTTGCTCGACCTCCCCTTCCGGTACGTGATCATCTCGCATGGGGAGCCGGTCCACGACCGGGCTGCCTACGAGCGAGCTTTGGAGACGCCGCCATGGCTCGAGTGAGCCACGTCATCAGCGACCCTGGGACAGGAGATCGTCGCTTTACAAAGGGAGGATAAGGCGCTACGATGTAAAGTAGAATTAACGGCCTAGGAGGGGTGGATGATCGGTGAGCGACTGAAGGCGGCCCGCGGGGCGTCCGGCTTGTCCATGCGGGATCTGGCCGAGCGGGCCGCTGTAAGCGCCATGGCCATCTCGAACTACGAGAGGAACGTCAATGTGCCCGGAAGCGACGTGCTTCTTCGCCTTGCCGCCGCTCTCGATGTGAGAGTCGAGTACTTTCTCCGGCCCGTGAGCGCCACCCTGAGCGAGCCGGCCTACCGATGCCGACCCCGGATGCCGGCAAGGCAACGGCAAGAGGTGGTGGGGCGGGTCTTCGATTGGCTGCAGCGGCGCCTTGAGGTGGAGCAGCTATTCCCGGCCAAAACTCCAGGACCGGGGATGCCGGGCCCCTTTCGAGTGTCCGCCCTGGAAGAGGTGGAGCGAGCCGCGGAGACCGTCAGAGAGGAGTGGCAACTGGGTGTGAACCCGATAGACAACCTAACCCAGGTTCTTGAGGATCGCGGCATCAAGGTGGGGCTCGTGCCCGCTGATGATGGCTTCGAGGCCATGACTTTCCTCGCCAACGGGGACGTCGTCGTGATGGTGGTACGTGAGGGGGTACCAGGCGACAGGCAGCGTTTCAGCCTGGCGCATGAGCTTGGCCATGTGGTTCTCGATTGTGACGATGGCGTTGACTCGGAGGCCGCTGCTCTTCGGTTTGCCGGTGCTTTCTTGGTGCCCAAGGCAGCCGTGCTGTCCGAGTTGGGGCTCTCACGTAGCAGCCTGGATCTCTTCGAACTGCACCTGCTCAAGCACAAGTACGGGGTGAGCATGCAGACCTGGGTGCATAGGGCCTCAGACCTAGGGGTGATCAGTGAGTCGGTGGCCCGGCACCTTCGCCGGCTATTCACCGGGCGAGGCTGGAAGCGCGTTGAGCCTGGGGATCAGGTGGAGCCCGAGGAACCGGAGCGTATGAAGCGGCTGATCCGACGAGCTCTGGCGGAGGACATCATATCGGAGTCTCGGGCGGGCGACCTGCTGGGGGTGCCGTTGGCGGACTACGTGCGTGCCGAGGCAGCCAGACACGAGGGCTTCCCCATTGACGCTAGTCGTTGATGCCTCTGTCCTCATTGACATCAACCACGCGGATCTGTTCGGCCCTTTCTTTCGGCTTCCGGTGCGGTGGGTGGTGCCGGACCTGGTACTCGATGAACTCCGTAGCTTCGACGTCGCCCTATTGGTCTCTAGGCATGGGTTGCGAGTGGGGCACCTGTCGGGTCGTTCGGTGCTCACGCTCATAGAGTTCGCCGACAAGTACCGGGGACCGGGAATCAGGGACCTCTCGGTGCTCTGCCTGGCCGTGGAGCTGGGGGCGGGCTTGGCCACGAACGATCGCCACCTTCGCCGGGCAGCTTATGCAGAGGGTGTGTCCGTGTGCGGAACCCTGTGGGTCCTGGATGAACTGGTCAGCCGGCATATGTGTTCAGGCGCCGAGGCCGCGAGCTTCTTGAGGGTGATGCTCGACAATAGCAGCCGACTCCCGAGCGACGAGTGTCTGAGGCGCTTTCGGGCCTGGAGAGCCAGAGGACGTACGCCATAGGTACGTTTTGCTGGAGTATACTCTGCATGTTGCTGAGCCACCCGTTACCGGTGACATCCTGGCCCTCTCCTCGCCCGGCGGTCCGGAAGGGACCCTCTCGGTGCTGTTGCGCCCGGAATTGGTACGGAGATAGAGGCATAGGAGACAGACCATGCCGGCGAAGCGGACCCTACACACTCTCTTGCGGGTCGGACTGATCGGTGCCGTGACTGGGGTGCTGGCCGTTTGGGTGGCGGCCGCCGGGCCCGTGCCCCAAAGGGTGGAACCCCCAATCACCGCCTTCGTGTCCTCGCTCCAGCCCGCGGTGGTGCGCCTAGAGGCGGACGGCAGCGGCGACTATCCCACCCTCCAGGACGCCCTGGAGGACGTCCCAGCGGGAGCGGTCATCCACCTGGGGCCGGGGACCTATAGGTGTGAGGACGGCCCCTTCGAGGTGAACCGGTCCCTGACCTTGGCCGGGGCGGGGATGGACGAGACCCGTGTGGTGTGCGACGTCTACGATCACACCCTGGGCTTCCGGCGAGGCGGCCTGCTGGCAAGCGACATCACCTTCGCTCACGAGGGCGCCAGCGACGCCGACGCGGTCGAGGTCGTCGGCGGCCAAGCGGAGTTCTACCGCTGCGGCTTCACCGGCGGGACGGCGGCCCGCGGGGACACGTCGACCACCGGCAGCGGCCTACACGCCGGGGGCACGGCCCAGGTACACGTGTCGGACAGCCTGGCCACCGGCAACCGCTGGGGCATCAGCTACACCGACCACGCTCGTGGTCTGACGCTGCGCAGCCGCCTGACGGACAACGTCATCGGCCTGGTCGTCTTCGGCCTGGGCCAGGTGGGCGCGTTCGACTGCGAGTGCAGCGGCAACGGGAACACCGGCATCGCCATTGACCACTCCCCTCGCGCCACCATCATGTCCAACCGCTGCTCCGACAACGGGGAGTTCGGTATCGAGGTGACCGGCCAAGCCGAGACCCTCCTGCTGGGCAATACCTGCGCCGCCAATGGCGACGCCGGCATCTCCTTCCGAGGGGTGGGCAATGATGGAAAGCCCTGGTGCGGAGGGCAGGCACGGGCCAACGTCTGTACCGACAATGGGCGGGAGGGCATCTCCGTCCGGGGCCTGTGTACGCCGGTGCTGGAGGATAACGTTTGCGAGGGCAACGCCTTCGCTGGGATCGGCTTCCGGTTCCTCGCCGGCGGGCAGGCCCGGGGAAACTCCTGCTCCGGGGGCCAATTCGGCCTCTTCCTGGATGCCTCGGCGGAGCCGGTGCTGGGGAAGAACTCCTGCGCCCTGAACCTCGAGGAGGTCCCCGCGCCCTCGGTGCGCCTCTCCGAGACCGTCGAGCTGACCCCTCCGAGTGGCGACTGCTACCCGAACTTGTCCCCCTCCGGCTCCCGCTACCTCTGCTATCGGAGGGGCGAGGACGATCAGCCGGAGATGTGGCTGGCCTCTTTGGATGAGGGCCTCATCCGGCTCTTGGTGGCGGCGAAAGAGACCGTGTTCGAGTGGGTGGACGACGGCAGCATCGTCTACGCCCGCCTCCCCCGGCCGGAGACTGGGCCCTTGGTGCCGGTGACCCTGCTGGACCTAGACACGGGAGAGGAAACGGAGCTGGGCCGGACCTACGAGGTCGGCCGCATCCAGACCGATCCCTCGGGCCTGGTGGCCTTTCTCAGCGACGAGGGCCTGCGGGTGGTGAATCGGGGGCAGGGGCTGGAGGCGGTGGTGCCCATTCGGCTCGGGCCGGAGGCCTGGTGCGGACTGGGTTCGGGCTCGGAGTCGGGGCCAACACCCACGCCACCGCCCTGGACCGACGCTTATAGCTACATTGGGGTCCGTTTCGCCGTGGCGCCGGACGGGAGTAAGGCCGCCATCCTCCTGCTGAAGGACGAGTGCGCCCGGCTGGTCATCGTGGACGTGGCCACCGGCGCCGAGACGCTGGTGACCGACGATCTGTCGTACAGCTCGGTGGCGGCGCCGTACTATCCCCTGGCCTGGTCGCCCGATAGCAGTACTCTGGCCTACAGCTTGTACCGGCCCGATACTCGGGTCTGGGAGCTTTGGCTGGTGGACGGGGATGGGTCGGATGCCCGGCCTCTTTGGGCTCCGGGGGAGTGGAAACGCCGGTACGATTACCTGACCTGGTTAGGGGATAGCCTGTACCTGGCTTTCCAGCAGACGGGTGGGAACCTGGATGCGACGCTTCAGGTGATAGACAGCCGCGGCGGCGAGCCGGTGACCCTGCTGGAGGGCATCCACGAGTCGGTGCAGGTGAGCCCCGATGGGCGCCGGGTAGTGTATTCGGTGGGTGGTCCCCAGACCCCGGCCGCGGAGTGGCGGAACTACCGCGCGGAGCTCGAGTGGTGAGGGCCTCCCGGGGGACTGGGACGGGGCTGCACCCTGGTGGAGGGCGGGCGCCGGTGGTATAATTGCCCCTAATACTCAACTATTGGAGGGGCGTAAGTGATGACCAACGGCGTTGCCGGACTGTTGAAGAGCGGAGCTTTGCTGATGATGGGCCTCCTGGCCCTGAGCCTGACGTCCTGTAGCCCCAACCAGGAGGGTAGTGCCATGGCTGCCGAGCCATTGACACGGGCGGAGATTCCTCCCATTGACCGGGACCTGCCCGAGCATATCGAGACCGCCACCTTCGCCCTGGGCTGATTCTGGGGATCAGACTCCCAGTTTGGGAGTATGCCCGGAGTGATCCGTACCCGCGTGGGCTACGCCGGCGGCACCAAGGAGAACCCCACCTACCACGATCTCGGGGACCACTCGGAGTCGGTGCAGGTGGACTTCGACCCCGAGCAGGTCAGCTTCGAGGAACTGCTGGAGGCCTTCTGGGCCGGTCACAACCCCACCTTCTCGTCGGGGTCTCGGCAGTACGCTTCGATTGCTTTCTACCAGGACGAGGCCCAGAGGCAGGCCATCGAGGAGTCAAAGGCCCGGCTGGAGTCCTCCACCGGTAAGAAGGTATACACTGAGGTCCGCCAGCTGGACCGCTTCTACCTGGCCGAGGACTACCACCAGAAGTATTCCCTTCGTCATTTGTCGGCGGTGATGGCCGAGTTCCAGGCCATGTACCCTGATGAAGCCGACTTCGTGGACTCTACCGCCGCCGCTCGGGCCAACGGCTTCGCTGCCGGGGATGGCGACCCGGAGGTGTTGGAGCGGGAGTTGGAGAGCTACGGCCTGTCGGAGGCGGGAGAGGCGGCGCTGCTCAAGGCGGCGGGGCTTTCGAGGTAGGCCGAAGCGGCTGAGAGGAGTCCTCCCAGCCTGCGAGGGGCCGGAAGAGCGGCCGTGCGTCTCATGAAGATCCATGAAGTAGCCGGCCCACGTTACATCAGCGGGACCATTGGTTGTCCGAGGCCCGCTCGGGTCTGATGAAGATTGAACAAATAAACGGCCCACTGTGCGACCGGACGCCCGTAGATGCCATATAGTCCAGACAGACTAGAGGAGTAACTCTCCGTGCTCTGGCAATTGCAGGAAGCCGAGCAGGAGTTCAGCCGGCTGCTGCAGCGAGCCCTGGACGAGGGACCCCAAGTGGTGACGCGCCATGGCGAGGCTGTGGTCGTCGTGGTGTCAGCGGAAGATCACTAGCACCTGACTGGACATAAGTCCGGCTTCGCGGGCCTCCTTCTGTCGGCGCCCGACCTCGGCGTCTTAGGACTGGGGCGCTCTCCAGGGCTCCCGCGAGGGGTGGAGCCGTGAGTCTCCTCCTGGATGCGGCAGTGTCTTTTCCTCGCGGCCAGTTCGCCGCCTTACACCCACCCCCCGGACCCTTTGGACCGGTACCCCAGCGACCGATAGGCGGCGTCCACTAGGGCGGCGGCGCGTTCGTGCGTCCCCAGCTTGTTCATGACGTAGCCGAAGGACAGCCTGGCCCCCGGATCGGCGAAGCCCACGGATCCGCCCATCCCGGCGTGCCCGAACCCGGTCTCGGCCACGGCCAAGGGATTACCGGGGCCGAACTTCTGGTAGCCCTGGGTGTAGCGGAATCGTCCCCCCAAGGTGGCGTCTTTCTCGGTGGCGGAGGAGACGGCGGCCATGCGGGCCAGGTCGTCCGGGCCCACCAGGCATACATCCCCCAGTCTACCGCCGTTGGCCAGGGGGGCGTACATCCCCGCCAGCCCGCGGGCGTGAGTGACCCCGTTGATGGCGGGAATCTCGGCGGCGTGGGCGG
>JBBQIE010000045.1:0-9808 GCA_038324625.1 Anaerolineae bacterium
GAACTCCTGGAGGAGCAGCAGCGTCGAAACGTCACCGATCTCGAGGAGGTGCGGGGCACCATACCGCAGCTCAATGAGAAGCACACTGAGTTCACCGAGCGCTACTTGAGGGACCGCTCCGAGGTCACCAGGCAACTAGCCGAATGGTCCGAGACGGTGGTGGCACACGAGCAGACTATGGAGCGTTTCGGCAAGGAGATGCGGGCCTTCCGCGAGGCTCACGAGGACACCCGGCGGGCGCTGGAGAACCTCTCGCAACTGGACGAGCGCATACAGCGAGAGGCGCACCAGATCGGCGAAGCCCAGCGGGTGGCCGAAGAGCGACAGCGGAAGGAGTTGGAGAGCTGGCAGGATGAGAACGGCAAGCGCTGGTCCCGCCACGAAATCGAGACCTCACGGGTGACGGCCGAGCTGCAGAATCGCCTGGACGAACTGAGCGAGCGCATCAGCGATCTCGCCGCGAGGATTGAGGCGGTCCATCCGGAGATCGAGCGACTGTGGCAGACCCACGAGCAGGAGGCAGAAGCGCGCCTGCAGAGTGCCCAGGATCGCTACGTGTTAGTGTCGCGGCAGAGAGAAGGCTGACCGGGGATCCAGTGGCGCTCGATAGTCGCTACCGGGTCATCGCCACCGCCGGGCACGTGGACCACGGCAAGTCGGCTTTGGTCAAGGCCCTGACTGGAGTGGATCCGGACCGGCTCCGCGAGGAGCAGGAACGGCAGATGACCATTGACCTTGGATTTGCCCGGCTGGACCTGCCCAGCGGCACGGTGGCCGGTATCGTGGATGTCCCGGGCCATCGGGACTTCATCCACAATATGCTCGCCGGACTTGGGGGCATTGACGCCGTTCTCCTGGTGGTGGCGGCCGACGAGGGGATGATGCCCCAGACCCGCGAGCACCTGGCCATCCTGGATCTGCTGAACATAACCGATGGGGTGGCGGTCATCACCAAGGCGGACCTGGTGGATGAGGAATGGTTGACCCTGGTCCAGGAGGAGGTGGGAGAGAACCTCCTAGGGACGTCTCTTGAGAGCATCCCCACTCGGGTGGTGAGTGCCGTCACCGGCCAGGGCCTGGCGGAACTGGTGGGAGACATAGATGCTGTCCTAGCCAGGGTGCCGCCCCCGGCGGATGTAGGGCGACCGCGGCTGCCCCTGGACCGGGTGTTCTCCTTGCGGGGACATGGAACCGTCGTGACCGGCACCTTGCTGGGGGGAGCCCTGAAGGTGGGGGACTTGGCGACATTGTTACCCGGGGAACGGCAGGTCCGGGTCCGCTCCCTTCAGACCCACGGCGCCTCCATTGAGGAGGCCCGTCCGGGCAGCCGAGTGGCCGCCAATTTGGTGGGAGTGCAGACCGAGGAGGTGGAGCGGGGCCAAGTGCTCACCAAGGATGGCTGGCTGACCCTGACCGGCATGTTTGACGCTCGGGTACGCTGCCTTCAGGGAGTATTGAAGGGGCTCGAACACGCCGAGGAGGCGCAGCTCTTTGCTGGTGCTCTAGATGTCCCGGTCCGTCTGCGTCTGCTGGAAGCCGAAGTGCTGGCGCCGGGGGAGATGGGCTGGGCGCAGGTCGTCCCTTCCCGGCCTATACCCGTCGCTTTCGGGGACCGATTCATCCTCAGACGTTTGACGCCGTCGCAGACCATTGGTGGGGGCCTGGTGGTGGACGCGCACCCAGGCCGGCGTCACCGGCGAAACGATCCTGACGTATGGACCTGGCTGGAACTGGTAAGCACCGCCGACGAGAGCGCTCAGGCCGTGCTCAGGTTGCGGCGCTACGGTCTTCAGTCCGCCTCCGCCCTGGCTCGACTGCTCGATGTCACCCCGGCGCAGGGCTACAGTATCGTTCAGGGTTTGGCGGAGGCGGGTCAGGTAGCGCTTCTCACCGATACCGGCCAGCCGGATACCACTCTGGCCGCCGCTGCCGACGACTGGGCCGATCTGACTGAGAAGACGCTGGCCATGGTGGGTGCCTACCATGAGCAATACCCGGTCCGGATAGGCATTCCTCGCGAGGAGCTAAGGCGAGGGCTGCGACTGAGGCAGATGGTGTTCGTCGCCGCCCTGGAGCGCTGGCTGCTGGAGGGAAGGCTGACCGGCCAGGCGGACCGGGTGAGGCTCCCGAGTTGGCGGGTCGAGTTGCGGGGGGAGCAGCAGGCGCGCGCCGAGGAGACGGAGCGAGTGCTCCGGGCGGCCGGCACCACCGGCGTGGGATGGGCGGAGTTGGCCGAGACCGCGGGCGAAGACCTTCTGGGCGTTCTGCAGGCGAACGGCCGGCTGGTGCGTCTGGCCGACGACATCGTTCTAGGCGCCGAGGCCTACGAACAGTCGCTGGCGGCCACTCGCGGGCTGCTGGAGTCAGAGGGGGCGGTGAGCGTGGCTCAGGTACGTGATGCCCTGGGCAGCAACCGCCGATCCACCTTGGCCCTGCTGGCCCACCTAGACGATCGCGGGATCACCCGAAGGGAAGGCGATCACCGAGTCAAAGGGCGGCGATTCGCGGCGGCCGCAGAGAACGGTCCAGTCGAGCCCTAAGATATCGCCCTGCGCTTCTAGAGGTCTTCTACCCCAATGATCCGCAGTAGGCCATCCAACTCCTCGTCGGAGTAGAAGTGGATGACCATCCGCCCGCCCCGTCGCCCCCGCACCAGCTCCACCTTGGTCCCCAACCGGTGGCGCAGGTGATCCTCCAGGGCGCTGACCAGGGGTTCCTCGGAGGCGGTCTCGGGGTCAGGGGCCTTCGGATCCGCTCGAGCCAGCATTTCCCGCACCAGTTCCTCGGTTTGTCGCACAGAGAGGCCACGATCCACGATCTGCTCGGCTACCCGCTCCATGATGCCGGGAGAGGGTAGGGCCAGAAGGGCGCGAGCGTGTCCCTCGCTGATCGCTCCCGATGCCAGTGTCTCTTGAATGGTCGCGGGCAGATTGAGCAAGCGCAAGGAGTTAGCCACCGCTGAGCGACTCTTGCCTACCCTCTGAGCCAGATCCTCCTGAGTCAGCCCGAACTGGTCCAGCAACTCCCGGTAGGCTTGAGCAGCCTCAATGGGGTTGAGGTCCTCCCGCTGAAGGTTCTCCACCAGGGCGAGCTCCAGGCACTCTCGGGGGCTCACCTCGCGAATGACGGCGGGGACGGACTCCAGGCCGGCAAGCCGGGCGGCTCTCCAGCGGCGCTCGCCGGTGACCAGTTGGTAGCGTTCCCCGGTTGGGGCCGGTGGGCTCAAGGGCGACAGCACCAGGGGCTGGATCACGCCGTGCCGGCGGATGGACTCGGCCAACTCCGCCAGGCTGACGTCGTCGAACCACTTCCGGGGCTGATGGGGATTAGGCAGGATGGCGTTGACGGGTACCGTCTCCTGGCCGGCCTCCGTGGAGGGGAGGAGGGCTGACAAGCCGCGCCCCAGGGCTTTCCTACGATCGGCCATGTTCAGTCTCCTTCACTTGCCAGGCCCAGGCGTTGGACCAGTTCCTCCGCTACCAGGCGGTAGGAGATGGCCCCAGCCGATGCCGGAGCGTAGGCGAAGATGCTCTCGCCTCGACTGGGAGCCTCGCTCAGCCGCACCGAACGGGGGATCACCTCCTGGAAAACCAGCTCGGGGAAGTGAGCGCGAAGCTCAGCGACCACCTCGGCGGAGAGGTTGGTCCGGGCGTCGTACATGGTCATCAGTATCCCCACTATCCGGAGGCCGGGATTCAGGCGAGACCGGATGGCGTCCAGGGTGTCCACCAAGTGTGTCAGCCCTTCGAGGGGAAGGTATTCGGTCTGAACCGGCACCAATACCCCATCAGTGGCGGCCACCAGAGCGTTGACCGTCAGCAGGCTTAGGCTGGGGGGACAGTCTATGACCACCAGATCAAACTGCGAGGCGTCGTCGATCAGAGCGTCTCGGAGAACGGACTCCCGCTCCGACATGCCCACCAACTCCACTTCGGCACCGGCCAGATCCGGCCGGGCCGCCACCACAAATAGGCCGGGGACCTCGGCCGGGAGGATCGCCTCCGAGAGCAGGGCATCTCCGGCGATGACATCGTAGATGTCGGGCGAGGGCGAGCTGGGATCTACTCCGAGGCTGCTGCCGGCGTTGCCTTGGGGGTCGAAATCGAGCAGCAATACTCGATGCCCCAGGCGGGCGACAGCTGAAGAGAGGTTCACGGCGGTGGTGGTCTTGCCCACCCCTCCCTTCTGATTGGCTACCGCGATGACCTTACCGGCGGCCATTTGAGGAGGGATTACCCCTCAACCAAGACTCGATCTGATCCCGCGTGGGGATCGCATCCGTGCCCGGTCCCTCCACCGAGAAGGAGCCGGCCACATTGGCGAAACGTGCCGCCTGCACCGGATCGCCGGTCTCGTGTAAGCGTATGAAGAAGGCGGCGGCAAATACGTCGCCAGCGCCGGTGGGGTCCATCTCTACGGCAGATCGAGTCTCCAAATGGATGACCTGGCCACCCGCGTAGATAGTACAGCCTCGGAAGCCGCGGGTCACCACCATCAGCCGTGAGTGCTCACGGTAGTGGTCGAGCCGGATATCGCTGCCTCCGACGTCCTCCCTACTGAGGACCAGGGCCGAAAGAGAACTCAGCTGGGCGGTCGCCGGCCCCCACTCGGCGGTCTCCACTCTGCCGGACTGGTCCCAGAGACGCAGCCACCCTTGTGGCGTGACCCCTACGGTGGTGAGGGGCGGAAAGGCGGTCATGAGGTGCTGATCCACCTCCTGGGCCACCGGCCCCAGGTGGGCCACCTCGGACTCCAGCCAGTCAACGGGAAGGGCGTCGGCAATCAGAGGGGCGGCCAGCGACAGCAAGTGCTGTTCGCGTATCTCGCCGTGATACCGGTTGTGGAAGCGGGTGCTCTCGGGTGACTCCACCCAGGAGAACTCAGCTTCGGGCAGTAGCTCGGTCAGGGAGCCCCGGGCCTCAGCGTTTCCGGCCGTCAGGACCCGGACTGACCACCCAAGGCGGGCGGCGGTGACCCCGGCATAGGTGGCGGTACCGCCGAGCCGAAATCCGGAGGCTACCGCGTCCTGGGTGACGTGTCCTATGACCAGATAGCTGGGACGAGGCAAGCCTAGTGGTTCTTGGTGGGGATGACGTTGACCCGCCGGGAGTCGCCCTCGCCGCTGCTCTCCGTGCGCACCCCATCGAAGTCCCGAAGAGCGATGTGGACGATGCGTCGCTCGGAAGCGGGCATGGGCTCCATCTCCTGAGGCCGCCCGGTCTCCACCGCTTGCTCGGCCAAGCGCACCGCCAGCCGGCTAAGGGCCTCCTCACGCTTCTTGCGGTAGCCGTCAACATCAACCACTAGGTTGACCCATCGCTCTAGCTGATGGCTGGCCATCATTCGGGTGAGGAACTGAATGGCGGACAACGTCTCACCACGCCGGCCTATAAGCACCCCAAGATCCCGTCCAACCACGTTCAGCCGCAGGGGTTCGTCACCGGCGGCGGGCTGCTCGACGGCGACTCTTGCCCCTCGCATGCCCATGCGACGCAGTAACTCCTGGAGTATTCTGGACGAGACATCGGTGATGTCGTCGCCGGTGAGGGCCTGCGCCTCTTCCTCTGCTTCCACCTCCGGCTCAGGCGCGGGAGTGGGCACCGGCTTGGTTTCGGAGGGGGCAGCGGGTGCCTTCTGCTGCTCGCGCGCCGGTTGAGCCGGACGAGGAGTTCGCGTGCGCTTGGGGGTTAGGCGAACCCGAGCCTGGCCCGGTCTGAACCCCAGGAGTGTGCGAGCTCCATCGGAGAGAATCTCAACCTCTACCTGGTCGCGGTTAAGTTGTAAGTGCTCGAGGCCCTTCTGAACCGCCTCGTCCAGCGTGCGTCCGATTACCTCAATTCCTTCTTCGCCTTCTACCATCTCGCGCTCTCTTCCTTGGCGTCTGTCGTGGCACTCTCTTGGCGTCCGTCGTTTCGGCGGGGACCGGCTCGGCGATGGCCGGCGGCGAGGAGGTAACCTTTGCCGCCGTGGCCGGCTTGCCGCCCAGTGCGTACTGCTGGATCATGGTGAACAGGTTGTTTGTCACCCAGTATAACGCTAGTCCGGAGGGGAAAGTCAGGGCGAAGAACCCAAACATGAAGGGCATGAACATCATGGCGCTGTTCATGGCGCCCTGGGTCTGGTCGCCGGCGGTCGGTGTCATCAGCTTCTGCGTGACCAACTGGGTGACCACGGTGAGCACGGGGAGCACCAGGTAGGCGGCCAGATTTCCCCAGCCGGCCCAGGCGGAACCGCCCGGCCAAAGCCATTGGGTACCCACCTGAGTGTTGGGATAGGAAAGGTCGCTGATCCACAGGAACCCGCCGGTGAGAACGCCGGCATGGGCGAGGCTGATCAGGGCCTGATAGAGGCCGATCCAGACCGGCAGCTGGATCAGGGAGGGAATGCACCCTCCGACAGGGTTGGCCCCGCCCTCCTTGTAGAGCTTCATCTGCTCTTGAGCCAGCCGTTCCTTGTCACCGGCGTACTTCTTCTGAAGAGCCTGGAGTTCGGGCTGTAGCTCTTGCATCTTCTTGGTGGAGCTGATCTGGCGCACGGCCAGGGGCAGGGTGACGAGCTTGATGACGAGGGTGAAGACAATGATGGCGAAGCCCCAGGCATAGGGCACTCCCAGACTGGCGAGCCCCTGGGCGACGAACTTCAGCGCCTCAGACAGGGGCCCTACTACGAGCGTTTGCCACATATGAGTCCTAGTCCTCCGGGGACTTGGTATGAACTGTGGAGATGATCATGGTACAGGATCGTAGCCGCCAGGGTTGAAAGGGTGGCAGCGGCCCAGCCTCTTCAGGGCCAACCAGCCGCCGCTGAACGGTCCATGGCGCGAGATGGCTTCATAAGCATACTGGGAGCAGCTGGGATGAAAGCGGCACGAGGGCGGAAGAGCCCGGCTGAACGTGCGTTGGTACAGTGATATCATGCCGAGGAGAATGATGACGCTAATGCGTTTCACGCAGCAATCCAGCTCGCCCTGCAAGCTCCTCCACCGACCGGCAGATCTCTTGATAGCCGGCACCCACGGATCGCCGACCGGCTATGACCACCACGTCGAATCCTCCCGGGATGCAGTCAGAAACCCGCCGCACGGCCTCGCGCATGAGCCGCCGCGAGCGATTGCGGGTCACCGCGTTCCCCAAACGCTTCCCGGTCACGAAGCCGAACCGGGTGGTGCCCAGATGATTCGGCCGGATGATCATGACCAGGTGGTGGTCTTTGTACGCTCTGCCTTCTTCCCGGGCCTTGGCGAAATCCCGACTACTGGTTAGACGCTGCGACCTCCGCACTCAAGCCGAGTTGCGTGAGATGCCGACCGTCAAACGGTAGCGGCCTCTGGCTCGTCTCGCCTTGAGCACGTTCCGGCCGCCACGGGTGGACATACGCGACCGGAACCCATGCCGGCGCAGGCGTCGTCGGGCTTTTGGTTGATAGGTACGCTTAGGCATGTGATTCCTCAATTTGGGATGCGTGTAGACCGACCGATTATACGGGAAGCGCTCATTTTTCTGCAACCCGGAAGCCGTCAGCAATGAACCGAGCTTCCCTTGCGGGGGTTGACCGACTCTTCTGGCTGGGCTATTGTCTACCGTTCGAAGTCAACCGTATTGGCAAGATCGCGTCTCAGCAGTGGCGCGGGGTTGGGGACGCGGCGGCGAACTCTGAGGGGGGAATGGGCATGGGAGCGGTGGAACAGGTGAGGCGAGCGGTGGCACTGGGTCGGCCGGAGCGTATGCCGGTGCTGGCCATGAGTGAGGAGTTCGATGTTCGCATGGCCGGCGAGGTCTATGAGGAGTACTGCCAAGACGCGCTGATCATGTCTCGGGTGATCGTCGAGAGTGCCGAGCGATTTGGCTATGACTGGGCCTGGCTCCAGGTGGATGACTGCATCGAGTTCGAGATGCTGGGAGTGGGGTCGGTCGGGAGCGGGGACGTGCTCAGGGCCACCACCGACTACCTGCCTGCCAATCGCGAGGCCCTTGGTGAGCTACGGGTGCCTGATTTCAGGCGCGAGGGGCGGGGGCCGGCGTACCTTGAGGCCATACAGCGGGTGCGCGATGCCGTTGGGGATGATCGGTTGGTGGTGGGCCGAACCGCCGCGCCTTTCTCCTCTGTCGGCCTGCTCTATGGCCTCACCCCGGCCATGATGCTGCTCTACGATGACCCTGGCCTCCTGCGAGACAGCCTGGACTTCCTGGCGGAGGTGCAGATCCAGTTTGGGCGAGAGCAGCATCGGGCGGGGGCACACGCCATCTGGTTTGGGGACTGCAACGCCGGCTCCCACTTGCTGTCCCTGGATCACTACCTCGAGTTCGCCTGGGAGGCGGCCGACCGGGTGGCGACCGCCTATCAGGAGATGGGACTGCTGGTCTTCTATCATGCCAGCGAGGATGATCCCCGCTTCCTGCGGGAGATGGCCCGGCTGCACGTGGACGCCCTCAGCGTCGGCGAGCATGGGGACCTGGTAGAGGCCAAGGCGGACCCGGAGATCGGTGGGCGGATCTGCCTGATGGGGAATGTTGACCCCATTGCCACTCTCCAGTTGGGGTCGGTCGCGGACGTACGGGACCGCACCAAGGAGCTTCTGGAGACGGTGAGTGTCCAGGGCGGCCATCTCATCAACTCCGGGGAGATGATCCCCCGCGAGACCCCCGAAGCCAACATGCGGGCCTATGCGGAGACGGTTCGGGAGTTCGGTCACTTCCGGCCTTAACCGGAAAGGATCGTTGCCGCCGGCTAGGTAGCGCCGGCTGGAAGTGGGACTAAATCACGGTGCCGGCGCTGGGAGCGATTCTGCCGGCACCGCCTCTTCTAGCTCCTGCAGGCTGGAGAGGTCACGGGCCCGGGTCACGAAGGCGGCCAGGCTCGGGCTCCGCTCCCTCAGAGCCTCGAGTCGCGGGGCGATGGGGTCCTGGACGGGGGCGGCAGCACTGGTGCGGTAGGAGCCGTGGAAGGCGAAGTAGGCCTGGTTCAGCTTACGAATGAAGTAACCGTTCTCGACGAAGAGCAGCCGTCGCTCCTCCATGTAGGACTCAGCTTCCTCCACTCGGCCATCAGCTAGAAGCTCATCCACCCGCTCCCGGGTCCGCCGCATCTCGCGGTCGAAGCTAAACCGGGCGTCATCGTCGGTTGGAGGCGGCGGGGGGCCGTCTTCGGGATCGCTGTCGGTGGGCGCGAACTCGGGATAGTAGGTCTGGATCACGCGCAGCCCGATCTCATCTCCGACGAGGGTGGCGACGGTCTCGTTGATGGCGGTCATGTCGGAGTTGGCGTAGTAGCCTCTTCCCAGAGGGTAGGGGGCCAGATAGACGTGGGTCCACTCGTGGGCGATGGTCGAGGCCACCCATTGAAGGCTGGCCCGATCCACGATCATGGTGGGCCAGGTGGAGAAGCCGCCGGTTCCCGACACCAGGGCGCTGGTGTTGGGGAGGGCCTGCTCGATGGTGGTCTCCAGAGCCTCTCTCTCCTCCACCGCCAGGCTGGGGGAGAGGTAGATTCCCAAACGCAAGCGGATTTCGTCTCTGGGGGACAGCACCAGGTAAGCCGGCGGCTCGGTGAACTCGAAGGCCGGTGGCGGCATTCTGGTACCCAGCCACCCCAGTCCTTCCTCTTGGAGCACTCGCGTCACTTGGGTGGTCAGGGTGCGCTCCACAGAGTCCCGGCGGAGATCTTGAGCCTGGCGCAGGGCCTTGAGCTGCCGCCGCAGGAACTCGACCTGAGGGCCATCCTCGACGTCAGTGCCGGAGGCCAAGCGCTCGATCTCCTGCTCCAGGCGGCCCATGCGGTTGGCCAGCTCCAGATACTCGAGAACCGCGCC
>JBBQIE010000046.1:0-9673 GCA_038324625.1 Anaerolineae bacterium
ATTTTGTCTTCAGGCTGGTAAGCTCTGCCCCCCGGGCGTCTGGCCCGGAGCCTTTAAACGCAACCCTTTGGGGCTAATCTTTTTTCCGCCTGCCCCCCGGGGGCTAAAAAAATTTACCCCCCTACCAGTTATCGCTCGGCACGTCATGCTGAATGGAGCGCTCTTCAGCGGAGTGAAGCATCTCACCTTCGCGAGCCGAGACCCTTCGCTACGCTCAGGGTGACGGCGAACCCACGGCTGCGAGTCACATGGGAATACTAGACCGGCGTTGCCGGAAGGGGTCAACTACTTCGAGGCCTGCACCTTGATGGAGCGGGGCCTCAGCGCGTCGGCTTTGGGCAGGGTGAGGGTCAGCAGGCCGTCTTGGAACGAGGCCCCCGCCTTCTCCGGCTGAACCGGCACATTCAGGGTGAGTACGCGGCGGAAGGGGCCGCTGAGGCGCTCCTGAACCAGGTAGTCCACGTTCTCGACGTCCGGCTTGATCTCGCCGCGAATGGTGACGATGTCGCCTTCGATAGTCACATCCACGTCCTCGGGTTTGACCCCGGGCAGAGGCATTATTACCACGATGTCCTCGTCGGTGGTGTAGACGTCCAAAGGGGGGCGCAGAGTCCGGCCGGAGTCACCTCTATCGCCGGGCCCAGCGAAGCTATCCTCGAGCAGCCGATCCATGAGATGACGCAAACTGACGGCCTGGATGAGGGGATTCCAACGACTTTGTTCTCTCACTGACCATTCTCCTGGTCATCAACGGGGGCGCTTCAGTCGCGACGCATACCGCTGATGAGCATAACGTAGTACAAGAGGGTCCCCACGGCCTGCACCAGAGCGGCCACGTAGGTGAGGGCGGCGGCGTTGAGCACCTGACGGGCCTGGGAGGCTTCCTGGCCGACGACCAGCCCGGTGGATTGGAGAAGGGCCAGGGCCCGCGAGCTGGCGTTCAGCTCCACCGGTAGGGTGACCAGGGCGAAGACGGCAGCGGCGGCGAAGCCGATCACCCCGATGAGGGCCAACTGCTCGTTGGCGAGGAGCAGGCCCACGAAGAAGAGGATGGGCCCCAGCCAAGAGCCCAGGCTCACCGCCGGGACGATGGTGGTGCGCAGTTTCATGGGCCCGTAGCCGGTGGCATCCTGCACCGCGTGGCCCACCTCGTGAGCTACCACGGCAATCGAGGCCACCGAGGCCTGCCCGGCAATATCGCGGGAGAGGCGTAGGGTCTTGGAGCGCGGATCATAGTGGTCGCTCAAGGTGCCGCGAGTGCCCTCGATCTGGACGTCGCTTAGGTTGGCGTAGGCCAGCAGTTCCTGAGCCGCCCGGGCCCCGGTGACTCCGCGGGCGTTGGGCACACGCAGGTACTTGCTGTAGGTGGACCGCACTCGGGCCTGGGCGTAGAGGCCCAGGAGCAGGGCCGGCAGGGCGAAGAGCCAATACGTAGGGTTGTAGAACAGGTACGGCATAGGTCACCTCACGCTGTTGAAAGCAATCACCCAACACCAGAACCAACGTCACCACGTATGTGACGCAACCAAGAATATTATAGCGGCTTCCAAGGCTTCACGCATCTTCAGGCTGACATAATCGAGGCCGGCTTGCCGGGTAAGTAGCGAAGCGGCACCTTGGCCACATAGGTGAAGAGAGGGTCCACGAACTGAGTGCAACGAGCCTCTAGGATCTGCCCCAGGAGCAGGAAGGCCTCCCGTTCGTTCCAGCCGTAGTCGTCGGCTAGCCAGTAGACCAGGTCCTGCACCGCGATCCGGAAGGCGTCCTCGGCGGGACGGGCGCAGCCGAAGCAGCCGATGTGGGTATCGTCCATGAACCGGGGCCAGGTCATCCTCTTCGGCCGAGGCAGCACTTCCACCCGCAGTCGGACGGTGGCGCGGCACTCGATGCCGCCCCCGCAGCAGATCTCCCCGTCGCCCTGAATGGCATGGACGTCGCCCACGTGTAAGAGGCCACCCTCGACGTAGACCGGCAGATAGACGGTGGCCCCGGCGCGGACTTCCTGAGCGTCGAGGTTGCCGCCGTAGGGGCCGTTGCGGCTGTTGAGAAACTCCTCGAACTGCGGGGCGGTGCCGAGGGTGCCGATCATGGGGTTGACGGGCAGCCGGAGGTCGTCGCTCCATTCGACGTAACCATCGCGGATGGCCACCGTCTTGGTGACCACGCCCCATTCCTCCTGGCGGATCCAGTCGGGGAAGGGGTTCATGCCCGGGCCGAAGCCGGTGTAGCCGATGTCGTTGGGCTTCACGGCCTCGATGTGGACGGCCAGCATGTCCCCGGGATGGGCGCCGCGCACGAAGGTGCAGCCGCTGGAGGGATTGGGCCCGCGCCCGATCCCCGGTCGGTAGCGGTCGGAGAGATCATGGAGCCAATCGCCCGAGCACATCTCGGTCTCGACGATGATGGTCTCGCCGGGGTCTATGGTGAGGGTGGGGGGGTTGAGCCGGCTGTGAGTGTAGTAGAGTACCTCACGGGTCTGCCGCTTCACGGAAGCCTCCTGGGGGAGCGGTTGGGCGTTGCGGTCGGGAGATATGCTAGCAGTGGCGGCCGGCGGGGTCAACGGGCGGTTTGGTCACGCAAGCGCCAGGTCGCCTCGACGGGCTACTTGTTCAGCACCACCCGGACGGCGCAGGGGGAGGGGTAGTTGCCGGTCTGGTCCACCACCACCAGGCGGAGCCAGTAGGTCCCGGTGGGGAAGGGGGCGGTGTTCCAGGTGTCGAGGAGGCCGCCGCTCACCGGTTCCCGGCGGATGTCGTTGATGACGGACCAGGCGGCCGGGGTCTCGCCTTGGGCGATCTCCACCTTGTAGAACTGGAAGCCCTCGATGTTGGCCGTCCCGGAGATGCTCACCGAGCCGGACACGGAAGCGCCCGGTGCCGGGGAGGAGATCTGGATGCCGGGGTTGCCGCAGCCGGAGTTGGAGGGCACTGCCGGGGCCGGCGTCGGAGCCGGGGTGGGGACCGTATCAGGAGTGGGAGTGCCGGTGGGAGTGGCGGTTGCAGTTGGCGTCCCCTCCTCGGTGGCGACGCTGGACAGGGGCAGCACCGGCCGAGGGGTTATGGTGGGGGTGACGGTTATCGTGGGAACGGCCTGGGCCCGAGCGTCTTGGGTTCGGTCCTCGGGTTGGGGAAGCAGGGGCACCAAGCGGTCGCTGACCAGGTAGATGGCGGCCGCGAAGACGACCATCCAGAGGGCCCGGCGAAGGGAAGTGAGGGTGCGTCTCTTGCCCTGCTCCCGCTCCAGGCCGAATATCGAGTAGCGCCAGTCTCGGCGTGAAAGCACCGCTCGTCGGATGAACCAGACGGCGATCAGGAGGAACAGCAGGGCGAGCCAGGGCCAATTGTCGGACAAAGTCCGGATGAAGGTCACCATGGGGATCACACCAGCGGCAGCTTGCCCCAGTCTAACGGAGGGCCAAGCGCCGGCGCAATGTCCATGAGTGGCCGGAGTTGCCGGGCTGGTCGCTAGCTCCCCAGCCGGAAGAGGAGTGCCCGCAGCAGGTCGGCGAGACGCGCGACAGCGGCGGCCCCGACTTCCACCACTTCCTCGTGAGTGGGCGGCACGGCGGCATCGGCCACGTTGGTGATGACGCTGAGGGCCAGCACCTTGGCCCCGGAGGCGAAAGCCGCCTGCGCCTCAGGGACGGTAGACATGCCCACGACATCGGCCCCGAGGCGGTGGAGGGCGCGCCGTTCCGCCGGAGTCTCGTACATGGGGCCATGCACCATGACGTAGACACCCTCACGCAGGCGGATGCCGGCCTCCTCTGACGCTTTCCGGGTGGCCTCGGCCAGAGCCGCATCGTAGAGGCCATCCTGGGGGATGAAGTAGGGCCAGGGATATTTGGCCGGGGCTCCGGCAGGGGCAGGATATCCGGCGAGGCCGGGCAGGCTGATGTGGTCCGTGATCAGCATGATGTCGCCGGGTGTGAGTCCGGGGCTGAGACCTCCGCCGGCGTTGGTGAGGATGGTCTCGGTGACCCCGGCGGCGATCGCCGTCCTCACCCAGGCGGTCACCGTCTCCAAGGAATGCCCCTCGTAGAGGTGTAGCCGGCCCTCAAAGGCCAGGACCGGCACCCCGGCGACCACGCCACCCGAGACCTGCCCAATGTGGCCGGGCACGCCGGCTGGAGCCAGGCCCAACTCGTCGTAGGTCGCGGCCGGTTCCAGGCCGAGGTGGCGGGCGACGGCGGCCAGTCCGCTACCCAGGCTGATGGCCGCTCGGGGCCGGCCGCCCAGGCGAGCGCATAGTTCATCCGGGCCTATGGGGCTGGGCATGGCCTCAGGCGCTTTCATGCGGGAGGTCGTCAGCTTTTCGAGCCGCTGACCGGGCCAAGCGGGCGTATACCTGGGTGCTGTTGGAGCTGGCGTGCCCCAGCAGATGCTGTACCTCGGTCAGGTTGGCCCCCCGGCGCAGCTTGTGGGCAGCGGCGGAGTGCCTCAAGGTATGGGGAGTGATGTTCACGTCTATGTCGAGTTGGTTGGCGTACTGCTTGATGATTAGCCAGAGGCCCTGCCGGCTCAGCCTCTCCCCTCGATGGTTCACGAACAGGGCCTTCTCCCGGGATGACTCCAGCAACTCCTCCCGGCTGTGGCCGATGTAGGTTTCCACCGCCTCACGGGCGGCTCGGCCCAAGGGCACCACCCTCTCGGTCGCGGCGCGCACACCGCAGCGTACCGTGCCGGCATTCAGATCGAGGTCAGGCAGGTTGAGGGCGGTCAGCTCACTCACCCGCATCCCGGTTGAGTAGAGCAGCTCCAGGATGGCCCGATCCCGTTGACCTTTGGAGGTCTGGCTGCGGCTGGGAAGCTCGATCAGCATGGCCATCTCCCGATCATCGAGGGTGTCGGGAGCGGTGCGCTGCACGGTGGGAGACCCGAGCCCCTCGGTGGGATCCTGGTCCAATAGGCCGGAGGAGGCCAAATAGTGGCAGAAAGAGCGCACGCTGGCGATCTTCCGGGCCACGGTGCTGGAGGCGTATTGCTTATCGCGATCCTGAAGCCAGTTGCCGAAGCCGAGAATCTCCTGCTTTCCTAGGCGGCGCCAGGTGACGAGACCTTTCTCGGCGAGGTACTCCCGGAGCTGAGTCAGGTCAATCCGATAGGCAGCAATGGTGTTTTCGGAGTACTCCTTCCGGTCTCTGATGTGGTCCAGGAACTCTTCGATCCACTTCTCCATCGCCGGCTCCTTCGCTTCTCCCAAGATCCCGCGTTCCGGTGGGGCGGGTTTATGTATTGCAGATTGGATGCCAGTACACGGCGGGATCGGCATCGGGAAGCGGACGAACGGGCAGAGCCAAGGCCAGGATGTGTCTCAACTTGGGGGCGAGTTCCGGTACCCGATGCCAGACCCACACCCGTCATGCTGAATGGAGCGCTCTTTAGCGGAGTGAAGCATCTCGTCCACGCGAGGTGAGACCCTTCGGTGCCCTCAGAGCCTGCCCTGAGCCTGTCGAAGGGGTGACGTGGTCCGAGGCGGCCGAAGCCCGGGCCCCATCCTGCTCCGGAAATGAGACACACCCCAAGGCCAAGGCCCGTGGACAGGGCCCAGACAGCGGTGTAGGATTACATCTATGTCAACTCACGGCGGAGGCTTGTGCCCGTGGAACGATTCACCATTCCCAAATTGGAGCAGCGGATTGCGGAGATAGGTCGGTCCGTTTACCGACAGCGACTCGACCTGACCCCGGTCCGATGGTCGGACTCTTGGTCGGAGGCGGCCCTGGCGCCCGGCTTTGACGATAGCATCTGGGAGTCGGTGAGGCCGCCATATCTCTGGGGTGGGAGAGACGTGAAGGCGACGATTCGCTGCCGCTTCCAGGTGCCGGAGGCCTGGCGGGGTCGCCGGGTGGCCTTGCGGGTGGACTTGTCGCAAGGGCTGGACGTCTCCGGCCCGGACGCCACCGCCTACCTAGGCGGCGAGCCGCGGCAGGGCATTGACATCTACCACAAGGAGCTGCTCCTCGATTCCGATGCTGTCGGCAAGGAACAGGTGTTGGCCCTCGAGGCCTATAGCGGCACCCGCCCGGAGATGCACCGCTTCGGCGGGGTGGAGTTAGTGGAGATTGACGAGGAGGCACGGGGGTTCTACTACGACGCCCTGGTGGCCCTCGAATCGGCCAAGCTCCTGCCGGAGACCTCCTACGAGAGGGTGGAGATCATCAACGCTTTGGATGAGTCTATCCGTCTTCTCGACTTCCGCGAGCCCTTGGGGGACGACTTCCGTCGCTCCATCGGCGTGGCTCGGGCGGACCTGAGGGAACGCCTCTACGCCCGGGAGTGGCCCGGGGAGCGCCCGGAGGTCGTGGGCGTGGGCCACGCGCACATTGACGTGGCCTGGCTCTGGACCCTGCTCCACACTCGGAAGAAGACGGGGCGCACTTTCCTCACCGCCCTGAGGCTGATGGAGCAGTACCCCGAGTATCACTTCCTTCAGTCCCAGCCCCAGCTCTATCAGTACTTCCAGCACGATTACCCGGAGCAGTACCCGGAAGTGAAGCGGCGGGTAGCCGAGGGACGGTGGGAGGCCACCGGGGGGATGTGGCTGGAGGCCGACCTCAACATAACCGGGGGCGAGTCCCTGGTGCGCCAGGTGCTGTTGGGCAAACGCTTCTTCCGGCGAGAGTTCGGGGTGGACTCGGAGTTGCTCTGGCTCCCGGACGTGTTCGGCTACACCTGGGCTCTGCCCCAGATCATGGCCCGTAGCGGCATCAAGTACTTCATGACCACCAAGATAAGCTGGAGTGAGTTCAACCAGTTCCCCTACGACACTTTTCGCTGGCAGGGGATTGACGGCACCCGGGTCTTGGCCCACTTCATCAACACCCCCTCACAGTCGTGGTTCGCCACCTACAACGGCAAGCTGACGCCGGAGGAGGTGAAGGGCACCTGGGACACCTACAAGCAGAAGCGGCTTAACGACCGGTTGCTCCTGGCCTTCGGGTTCGGCGACGGGGGTGGGGGTCCGACGGCCGACATGCTGGAAACGGCCCGGAGACTGAAGGACCTCCCCGGTATGCCGCGATTCGAGGTGGGCCGGGCCGATGCCTACTACCAGGAGCTGGAGTCGGTGCGAGAGGCGAGCCCCATCTGGAATGGGGAGCTCTATCTCGAGTTTCACCGCGGCACCTACACCTCGCAGGCGAAGAGCAAACTCCTCAACCGGCGCTCGGAGCAGGCCTACCACGATGCCGAGGCCCTGGCTGCCATGGATCACCTCTTCGGGGGAAACTACCCGGCGGAGCGGCTGAACCAGGGCTGGGAGCTGATCCTCTTGAATCAGTTCCACGACATCCTGCCCGGCTCCTCCATCGGCGAGGTCTACGCGGAGAGCGTGGAGCAGTACCAGGAAGTGCTGGGCATCGCCGATGACATTCGTCGAGAGGCGCTCTCTCGGTTGACCAATGGGATCGCCGCCGAGGCCGGCTCCCTGACGGTCTTCAACACCCTGGACTGGCGCCGCGAGGGGCTGGTCGAGGTTTCGGCGCCGGAAGGCTGGGGCCCCTCTCCGGCGGTGGACTGGGGCGAAGGGACGCGACCCTGCCAGGTGGTGGGAGAAGGCGCCGACAAGCGGCTGCTGGTCCCCGCCGAGGGCATTCCCGCCTACGGCTGGCGCACCGGTCGTCTGGTCGAGGCGAAGCCGGCGTCGGGTTCCACCGTCTCGGCTTCAACGGAAGTGATGGAGAGCCCGTCCCTGCGGGTGGAGTTGGATGCGGCGGGAAGGATCACTTCTCTCTTTGACAAGGTGGCCCGGCGGGAGGTGCTGGCCGCCGGCGAATTGGGGAACGAGTTCGTCCTCTTCGAGGATAAGCCCATCAACAATGACGCCTGGAACATAGACGCCTTCTATCAGGAGAAATCCTGGGTCCTGGACCAGCCGGCGGAGATCCGGGTCCTGGAAGAGGGGCCGATCCGGGCCGGGGTCGAAGTCCGGCGCCGCTTCCTGAACTCGACCATGACCCAGCGCCTCTACGTCTACGCCGGCAAGCCGCGGATTGACTTCCAGACCGAGGTTGACTGGCACGAGCGCCATTTGCTCCTCAAGGTGGCCTTCCCGGTGGCAGTCCACAGCCCCCGGGCCACCTACGAGATCCAGTTCGGCAACGTCGAGCGACCGACCCACTGGAACAGCAGTTGGGACTACGCTCGCTTCGAGGTGCCGGCGCAGCGGTGGGCCGACCTCTCCGAGGGCGACTATGGGGTCAGTCTCCTGAACGACTGCAAGTACGGGTACGATATCCGCGACCACCTCATGCGTCTGACTCTGATCAAGAGCGCCACCTCCCCGGATCCCGAGGCCGATCAGGGCGAGCACGTCTTCACCTATTCCGTCTATCCCCATGCCGGCGATTGGCGGGAGGACACCATCCGCCAGGCGGCTGACTTGAACATGCCTCTGATGGCGCGGATGGCCGCCGGCCAGACCAATGGCCTGCCATCCGAGTGGAGCCTAGTGACCTCGTCCCCTGGCAACCTGGTGGTGGACACGGTGAAGAAAGCGGAGGACGACGCTCGGCTGATCGTGCGGGTATACGAGGCTCACGGACAGAGGGGTACGGGAAGGCTGGCATTCGGCAAGCCGGTCCAGTCAGCTGTCGAGTGCAACCTGATGGAGGAAGAGGAGGGCGAGGTGGCCTTCGATGAGAGGGGCCTCGAGTTCGACTTCCTTCCCTACCAGATCCGCACCTTCAAGGTAGGGTTCGCCTAGAGGATGAGCATACAGTCGCCGAAGCTGAAGAAGCGGTAGCGACGATCCACCGCCTCCCGGTAGGCGGCTAGGACCAGGTCCTTCCCGGCGAAGGCGGACACCAACATGAGCAAGGTGGAGCGGGGGAGGTGGAAGTTGGTGAGCAGGGTGCCCACCGCCCGGAAGCGATAGCCGGGGGTGATGTAGAGATCGGTGTCTCCGCCGTAGGGGGCGAGCCGCGAGCTCGCCCCTTCCCTTTCCGCCTCGCGGGCGGAGGTCTCCAGGGTGCGGACCGCCGTCGTGCCCACGGCGACCAGCCGCCTTCCGGAGGCGAGGGCCTCGCTCAATCGCTCGGTGACCTCTGGGCTCACCTCGCAGTATTCCGTGTGTATGACGTGCTCCTCGATCCGCTCTTCCTGCACTGGGCGGAAGGTATCCAGGCCGATGTGGAGAGTGACTTGCTCGGTGGTCACGCCCAGGGAGTGCAAGCGGCAGATCGTGTCCGGGGTGAAATGGAGCCCGGCGGTGGGGGCGGCGGCGGAGCCGGGGACGGCGGCGTACACCGTCTGATAGCGCTCGGCATCTTCCAGCCGTTGGTGGATGTAGGGAGGAAGGGGCACCTCTCCTAGCTCCTGAAGCCAATCCTGGGAGCCGGTGGGGAAACGCAGAGTCCGTCCCCCGGCCTCGGTTTCAGCGATGACCGACGCTAGCGGACCTTCCCGCTCCCCCTGGCGGTCCGTGATCTGTAACTGGGTTCCCGGTCGCACCCGCCGGCCGCGGACCAGCGCCTCCCAGAGGCCGGGCTCCGGGCTCCGGAGGAGGAGCAGCTCCACCCGTCCGCCGGTCGGTAGCTTGCGGGCCCATACCCGGGCCGGGATGACGCGGGTGCGGTTGAGGACCATCACATCCCCGGGGTGGAGGTAAGCATCCAGGTCGCGGAAGTGGCGGTGCTCGATCTCCCCGGTGTCCCGGTGAAGCACCAACATCC
>JBBQIE010000047.1:0-9670 GCA_038324625.1 Anaerolineae bacterium
GAAGCCGAGCGAAGTGCTCGTGCCCCAGCAGAGCCTTCGGGCGGGAGACATCGAACCGGGCCACCACGTGTACCGCCACCGCCGACCGTAGCCCCTCCAAGGGCGGACAAGCCCCCTGGACCCGGATCTGCATCCTCCCCGGCCGAGGACACCCGACGACGGCCACCCCGCCACCCATCGCCCCACAAAGCTCGTCCCTGACGAACTCCTCGAGCCCGGGCAGAAACTCGATCTCATGGGTCGGCCCCTCACCCGCCATCTACCATCCCCACCCCATCCTTTCTCTTCTTTGCTCTGTTCTTCTTTGCGCCTTCGCGTCTTGGCGTGAGATCGCCCCTCTCCCCTTCTCCATCATCAGACCGTCGTGCATATCGCCAGTGTGGATGGAATGGCGACCTCATGCTATCATTCCGCCGCCATGATGCCGAGACGAGATCGCGAGACCGCCCAAGAGAAGCTGGCCTCCCTGCTCGCCCTCACCGAGGGGAAGCACCGGGCCCTGGTCGTCACCCACAACGACCCGGATCCGGACGCCATAGGCTCGGCCCTGGGCCTGGCCGAGCTTTTCATCCGGCGGGCCGGGGTGCCGACCACCATCGCCCACAGTGGCATCGTCGGCCGGGCCGAGAACAAGGCCATGGTCGCCGAGCTTCAGATTCCCCTACATCAACTGCACACCCTGGACTGCGACGACTACGATCTCGTGGCCCTGGTTGACACCCAGCCCGGGCATGGCAATCAGCCCCTCAACGGCTTCTGCCCTCCCCAAGTGGTGGTGGACCACCACCCTCTACGCCCGGAGACCGAGGCCATCCCTTTCTGGGACGTCCGCGATGACTGCTCCGCCACCTCGACCATCGTCACTTGGTACCTGCGCGACGCCCGCGTCCGCTTCTCGCCCCGGCTGGCCACCGCCCTCTTCTACGGCCTCAAGGCCGACACCCTGGGGCTGGCCCGGCCCTCGCACCCGGACGACGCCCGCGCCTACATCTTCCTCCAACAGAGGGTGGACCAGCGGGCCCTGGCTCGCATCGAGAATGCCAGCGTTTCCCCTGCCTACTTCCAGTCCCTAGATCGGGCCCTACATCAGACCCGTATCTACGGGGACTTGGTGGTGGCGCGACTGGGGGAAATGCGCTATCCCGACATGGCGGCGGAGGTGGCCGACCTAATGCGCCGTCTGGAGGGAGCCAAGGTGGCCTTGGCCATCGGCAACTATGCCGGCGACGTCATCGTCTCCGTGCGGTCGCCGGAGAAAGGGATGCGTCTGGACGAGTTGGTCCAGCAGGCGATCAGGCACGACGGCAGCGCCGGGGGGCACGACCTGATGGCTGCCGGCAGAGTCCCCGCCTCCCTCGCCGGAGCCGCCGAGGACACCGAGACCGAGATCGTCCGCCGCTTTGCCGCTCTGCTGGGGGTAGACTCCAGCCACGGCAAGCCCTTGCTGGGCTAGGCCCGCCGGCGCCTCCAGGGTCAGTGCCAGCGGCGCCGGTACCCCATGACGCACACGTCCCACACCACCTCGATGCCGTGGTCCAAACAGTATTGGACTGCCGCTGCCGATTCCGCCCCGGGTTGAATCCACACCCGTTGTAGCCCCAACTCAGCGCACTCCCGCACGATCTCCTCGGTGATGGCCGGCGGCACCACGATGTTGACCACCTCCGGCTTCTCCGGCAGGGCCGCCAGAGAGGGGTAGATAGGTTGGCCGAGCACCTCGACGGCGTTCGGGTTCACCCCATAGACCTCGTAGCCCGCGCGGAGTAGGGAGGCGAAGACCCGATGACCGTACTTCTCCGGGTCGCGACTGGCCCCCACCACCGCCCAGCGCCGACGCCCGGCAAAGTCCTCGATGCGCTCTATCACTCCATGTATGTCAACCAATGTGCCCTCCAACGATCACCGGGTAACTGCTGCCACGAGTGCCGTGCGGTGGACACTCGTAGGGGCGAACCTTGTGGTTCGCCCTCGAGTCGGCCCAGAGCGAACACAAGGTTCGCCCCTACGTCTCTCTGTTCCTTCGCGTGAGGCCGGGGCCCTGACGGCTAGTCCCAACTCCGGCGACGATGCACCATGGCGCAAGCATCCCAGACCACCTCAATGCCCCGGCTCCGACAGAAGTCAATGGCGGCCTGGGACTCCGCGCCCGGCTGCATCCACACCCGGGTGATTCCCAGCTCGGCGCACTCCTTCACCACCGCTTCCGTCACCGCCGGGGGCACCACCAGGTTCACCACCTCGGGCTGGTGCGGCAGGTCGCTCAGCCGGGGGTAGATGGTCTCCCCCAGCACCACCCCGTTCTTAGGGTTGACCCCGTAGACCTCGTATCCGGACCCGAGCAGAACCGCAAAGACCTTGTGACCGTACTTCTCCGGATCGTCGCTGACCCCCACCACCGCCCAGCACCGACGAGAGACGAAGTCCTCGATCCTCGCCATCATCTCGTCAGCGGGCGCGCCGCTATCCACCATTTTCGCCTCCAAGGCCATCGCCTTCTCTCTTCAACGTGGACACACACCCCAATGTAGCAGGAGTGTCCGGTCACGGTCCAATGGCCCTCGTCGCTCCAGATGGTGGGCGCGACCAGGGTCTCGACTCGGCGGGTACGAGGCCGAGCCCGGCCTTCCGCCGAACCTGGGTGTATGGGCATTCTACGCCGTGGAGGGCGGGCGGGCCACCGGTGGAGAGCACCGGGCGGAGAGGGACAAGCCAGGGGTTGAGGGGGCCGTCCCTTGGCGGCGGGCTCGGTGTGGACGGCCGGACCCGCCACATGACTGGGCCGGGCGGTCGGTAGGCCCACCTCGGCGGACATACCGGAGGGGCCTCGGAGACCTTTCCGATCTTCGTGTTAGATAGCCGGCGCGAATCTGGAAGATCTCCGCCCGATTTCGCCCAAAACCCCTTGACAGACCCCCGAACCACATACTATACTCTCACCGACGTTGCTAACCGGGGGGTTGCTAAGTCGGGATGCCGCCACGTCACCAGATCCTAGAGATGCAAAGAGCCGCCATTCTCTTCGCCATCCGCTCGCGGGGGCCCATTTCTCGCGCCGAGTTGGCCCGCGGCCTCGATCTCCGTCCCTCCTCGGTCACCGAGCTGGTGCGGGAACTCATGAGCGACGGCATCATCGCCGAGGTCGGTCAGGGCGGCTCCAACGGGGGCCGGCCCCCGGTCATGCTGGACATCGCCCGCGCCGAGAACTGGGCCGTGGGGGTCACCATCGAGCCCCGCGGCATTCAGGCGGCGGTGGTCCAGTGGGACGGCACCATTCTCTCCCGAGCCGGCACCGACCCGGTAGACCCCGACAGCTCGGCGGAGGCCCTGGAGCAAGCCGCCATCGCCGTCACCGAGGAGGCCCTGGCCGTCGCCGCCGTGCCCCTGTCACGGGTACACGGCATCGGGGTGGGGGTATCGGCCTTGGTGGACACCGCCGCCAACGAGGCCATCTTCAGCAGCACCTTCTCCGAGGCCGGCCGCTTCCGCCTCGATGGCCTCACCGCCCGCTTCGGCAAGCCAGTCTACCTCGAGGACCTGGCCTATCTGATGGCCCTGGGGGAGCGCTGGTTCATCTATCCCAACGACCCCCGTTCCCTGGTCTTCCTTCTTATCAGCAGCGGCACCTGCGGGGCGGTGCTGGCCCCGGCGTCCACCCCCGAGCTTCCCCGCTTCGCCGCCGAGTTCGGCCACATGGTGGTAGACGTCAACGGCCCCCTCTGCGGCTGCGGCAAGCGCGGCTGTCTGGAGGCTTTCGTCTCCGAGATCGCCCTCCTGGCCACCGCCAACCGCCTGCTGGCTGGGTCACATCGGGGCTCCCTCACCTTGGACCAAGTGGCGGACCTGGTGAAGGGAGGCAACCCCATCGCCGAGAGCATCGTGGCCGCCGCCGGGGACAACCTGGGGGTGGCCATCGCCAACATATCCAGTATCTTCTCCCCCGCCCTCTTGGTGCTGGGCGGGTCGGTAGTGGAGTCCTGGGGACAATGGCTGATCCCTCAGGCGAGCGCGCGAGTGCGGTCTCACCTACTGGAGTTCCTTCAGGGCCGAGTGGAGATCGTGGCCTCCCGCCTGGGGAGCGACGCCCCCCTATTGGGCAGCGCCGCTCGGGCTTTGGACGCCTTCTTCGCCGTCCCTGACCTATCACTGGTTCACGCCGAGGCCTAGGCCCGGCCCGAACGTACGGACATGGTTCTGCCGCTGTAGCTAGAGCAACCCTAACCGGGCAACTCAAGGGAGGTTTTGTAATGGCGAACTACCTGGAAGACAACGTCGGCGGTATCACCGGCGGCTACGCCTTCAACGACGGGGTAAAGCTCAAGGTTCCCTACTCCTTCATGGGCTCGATCTACGACGACGAGGAGGAGCAAGCCCTACTGCACGTCCTGCGGCAGGAATCCCTGACTGCCGGGCCCCAGGTGGCCTCCTTCCAGAAGGAGTTCTCCCAGTGGTGCGGGGTCAAGCACTCCTTCGCCACTACCAGCTGCACCACCTCCATGCACGTGATCGCCCAGGCCCTGGGGATCGGCGAGGGGGACGAGGTCATCGTCACCCCCAACACTTTCATCGCCACCTCCCTGGCCATTCTCAAAGAGGGCGGGATACCCATTTACGCCGATATTGACCCCCGCACCTACAACATTGACCCCGAAGAAGTGGCCAAGAAGGTCACCCCCAAGACCAAGTCCATCTTCGTGGTCCACTACGCCGGGCAGATGTGCGACATGGACCCCATCATGGAGATCGCTCGCGAGCACGGGCTCTCGGTGATGGAGGACTGCGCCCACGCCCACGGCTCTCAGTACAAGGGACAACTGGCAGGGGCCGTGGGCGATGCCGGCGCCTTCAGCTTCCACTCCCTCAAGAACATGACTATGGGCGAGGGGGGAATGATCACCACTAACCGGGACGACCTGGTGTCCCGGATCGAGCTCCTGCGCAACATGAACATCAAGGGCTGGGAGGACCAGGAGTACTACTGGCTACCTTCCCACTTCGATGTGGTGGATGTGGACGGCAAGTGGGGCGTCAACTACCGCATGAACGAGTTTCAGGCTGCCATCGGCCGGGCCCAGCTGCGCAAGCTGCCCATGATGGTGGAGAGGCGTCGGGAGTTAGGGCGCCGCATCAACGCCGGCATCGAGGGCATCCCCGGCATCACCGGGGTCTACGAGGACCCCGATTGCTTCCACTCCTACCACCTCTACACCCTCTGCGTGGAGCCGGAGATCCTGGGAGCCAGCCGGGACGAGTTCATGCGGGTCCTCTACTTCGAGGAGGGAGTGCAGGGTATCCTCCACTATCAGCCCACCTACGACTTCACCGGGGTGAAGAAGTACCTGGAGCAGCGCGGCTACGGCGGTCAGTTCTGCCCCATCGCCGACAAGTTCTTCTATCGCCGGCAGATGAACCTGCCCCTCAACCCCCGCATGAGCAACGAAGATGCCGACAACATCATCCTCGGCATCCGCAACGCCGCCGAGAAGGTCAGGGACAGCGGTAAGTGAGTAGTGGCTGGTGGATAGTGGGGAAGTGGACGGGGGGCTTACTACCCACCAGCCACTACCCACTATCCACTGCCTCGGAGAGGCTTTCATGATTCGAATGGGATTGCTGGGGGCTGGGTTCATGGGCTCGACCCACGCCGCCATCTACGACCGACTGTCCGACTCCGAATTGGTGGCGGTAGGTGACGCCAACCGGGCCCTGGCCGATGAGCTGGCCGGGAAGTACGGGGCCCGGGCTTACTACGACATCGAGGCCCTCCTGGCCGCCGATGACATTGACGCCGTGGACGTTTGTCTGCCCACCTTCCTCCACGAGCGCTGCGTGGTGGGGGCGGCCCAGGCGGGCAAGCACGTCCTCTGCGAGAAACCGGTGGCCCTCTCCTTGGAGCAGGTGGACAACATGATGGCCGCCGTGGAGCGAGCCGGGGTAAGCGCCATGGTGGGCCAGGTCATCCGCTTCTGGCCGGAGTACGTCGCCATCCGGGACCTGCTCACCAGTGGGGCCCTGGGCGAGCCCCGCGCCATCACCGCCTCCCGCCTTTCCGCCCCGCCCGCCTGGGGCAACTGGTTCAAGGACCCCAAGCTCAGCGGGGGCGCAGTGCTGGATCTCCATGTCCACGATCTGGACTTCGTCTACTGGCTCCTGGGGATGCCGGAGACTGTCTACGCCGTGGGGCTGCAAGGGGAGATGGGGGCCTGGGATCACGTCACCACCTCCCTGGCTTATCCCGGCAGCATCGCCGTGGTCGAGGGCAGCTTCCTGATGCCGGAGGGCTTCCCCTTCCAGATGCTCTTCCGACTGTTCGGGAGCGAGGCCACCGTGGAGTACCGCTTCCGAGTCCTGGGGCAGGTGGGGGAGCGGGCCCAGGCGGAGCGCGAGCTTCAGCTCTACCGTCCCGGCAAACCGGCGGAGTCCATCCCCACCGCGGACAAGGACGCCTACTTCAACGAATTGGAGTACTTCGTGAGTTGCCTCGCCGCCGGGCGGCAGCCGGAGATCGCCACCCTGCCCGAGGCCCGCGAGGTGCTGCGGGTGGCCCTCTCGGCCCGGCAGTCGCTGGAGACGGGGGAGACGGTGCCGATTTCGGGGTGAGGGGTGTATCTCAACTTAGGCGCCGGATCTGGTGTTCGATGCCAGACCCCGTTCGTCATGCTGAACGGAGCGCTCCTCAGCGGAGTGAAGCATCTCGTCCGCGCGAGGCGGGACTTCGTTCAGGGTGACGCATCAAGGATGCTCAAGACGTACCCGGCATCAACTCGTAGGGGCGAACCTTGTGTTCGCCCGGCCACCGAGGGCGAATACAAGATTCGCCCCTACGGATGGTGTTCATCGGCTCCGGGCATGACGCCGGGAGGCATGGGGTTCTCAGCATGACGGGTGTGGGCCTGGCATCGGTACCGGAACCGGCCCCCAACTTGAGTTACATCCGCAAGTAGCGCCGCTTTCGTGGCGGCAAGCAAGGAGAAGACAGTGACAGTGAAGTGGGGAGTGATCGGGGCCGGGGGCATCGCCGATCGGCGGACCATACCGGAAATGCTGCAAGTGGCCGACAACGCCCAGTTGACGGCCCTGATGGACCTGAGCCCGGAGGCGGTGAGCCGAGTGGCGGCCAAGTACGGGGTATCCGCCACCTACACCGACGAGGAGGCGTTGCTCCGCGATCCTAACGTGGACGCCGTCTACATCGCCACCCCGCAGAACGCCCATCACCGCCAGGTGCTCCTCGCCGCCCAGCATGGTAAGCACATCTTCTGTGAGAAGCCCATGGCCACCAGCCTCCAGGACGCCGAGGAGATGATGGCGGCCTGCGACAAGGCCGGGGTGAAGCTGGGCTTCGACTACATGATGCGCTTCAACATCTACAACCAGAAGATCAAGGACCTGGTGCAGAGTGGAGCCCTGGGCCAGCCGGTCATGGGCCGGGCGGAGCTGACCTGCTGGTTCCCCCCCATGCCCGGGGCCTGGCGCCAGAAGCGAGAGATCGCCTACGGCGGCTCCCTCATTGACATGGGCAGCCACTGCCTGGACATCCTGGAGTGGATCTTCGACACTCGCATCTCCGAGGTCTTCGCCTTCCAGGACACCATCACCCACTCCTACGACGTCGAGGACACCTCCACCACCGTGCTCCGCTTCGAGAACGGGGCCCACGGCATCGTGGACAACTACTTCAACGTCCCCGACCAGGCGGCCAAGAACTTCCTGGAGGTCTACGGCACCCAGGGCAGCGTCCTCGCCTCCGGCACCATCGGCCAGGACCCCACCGGCAACGTCACCTCCAACCTGGCCCCCGCCGGGCAGGGCTACTCCGCCAACCAGGTGCGCGACGCCGAGTCCGGGGTGAAGACGGAGACCTACCAGTTTGAGGGGGTGCCCATGTACGGCACCATGGTCAGGCTCTTCAGCGAGGCCATCGAGAAGGGCGGCGAGCCCCCGGTGGGGGCAGACGTCGGCTTCCACAACCTGCAGGTCATCCTGGCCATCTACGAGGCCGCTCGGTCCGGCAAGCCTGTCAAGATTCGATACGAGTAGGGCAGGCACACCGCCGGAGAGAACTAGCCACAGAGACACAGAGGGACGGAGGAAAAGCAAGAAAGTGATCGAGAGTACCCGGATCAAAGGTGACAGATCACCGGTCTCCCGTTGTCTGTTCTCTTCTCTGTGTCTCCGTGCCTCTGTGGCTAGCTGTGGGTGCTCTCGATGATGAATAGGGGGGTAGCAAGTGAGTGAGCTGGCAATCAACGGGGGGACGCCGGTACGGACTCGGGCCTGGCCGGAGTGGCCGGTGCATGACGAGCGGGAGGTGGAGGCCATCACCGAAGTCACCCGCAGCGGGAAGTGGTGGCGTTTCGCCTACGCCTCGGGTGTAGAGTTGAATGAGGATCTGCAATCGCAGGAGCTTTCCAAGGTGGTGGAGTTCGGGATAGCCTTCGCCCGCCACCACGATGCCCGCTACGGCATCGCCATGACCAACGGCACCGGCACCCTGGAGGTGGCCCTGCGGGCCCTGGGGATCGGCCCCGGTGACGAGGTGATCGTTCCCGCGTACACTTACGTAGCCAGCGCCACCACGGTGTTGCAGGTGAATGCCGTGCCCATCTTCGTGGATGTGGAGCCGGACACTTACAATCTCGATCCCGCCCTGCTCGAGTCCGTCATCACCGACCGGACCCGGGCCATCATGCCCGTGCATTTCGGGGGCCAGTCCTGCGACATGGACGCCATCCTGGAGATCGCCCGCCGGCATGGGCTGGCGGTGGTCGAGGACGCCGCCCACGGGCAGGGGTCGGAGTGGAAGGGGCGGAAGGTGGGGGCCCTGGGGGACATCGGGTCCTTCAGCTTCCAAGCCTCCAAGAACATGACCGCCGGCGAGGGGGGCATCGTGGTCACCAACGACCGCGACCTGGCGGAGAAATGCGATTCCCTCCTCTGGGCGGGGCGGAAGAAGGGCCGTCCCTGGTACGAATTCCACCAACTGGGGTGGAACTACCGCATGACCGAGTTCCAGGCCGCCATCCTTCTGGTGCAGCTGGACCGGCTGGCGGAGCAGAATGCCCGCCGGATGGACAACGCCCGTTACTTAAGCGAGAAGCTGGCCGGGATCGAGGGACTCCAACCCCTGCGCTGGGACGAGCGAGCCACCAAGCACAGCTTCTACCTGTACATACTGCGCTACGATCCGGCCGCCTTCGGGGGCGTGCCTCGGGATCGGTTCGTGGAGGCCTTGTCGGCCGAGGGCGTTCCCGCCTTCACCGGCTACACCTTCCCGGTGTACGCCAACCCCATGTTTCTCAATCACGACTTCCACGGCAAGGGCTGCCCCATCAACTGTCACCACTACGGCAAGACGGTGGATTACGGGGCTTACGCCCAGACCTGCCCGGTCACCGAGAGGGCCTGCTACCAGGAGTCCATCTGGCTGGAGCACCGCCTCTTCCTGGGTGACCACGGCGACATGGACGACATGGCCTCGGCCATAGCCAAGGTGAGTGCTAACGTGAGGGAGTTGGGAACCTCTCCCCCAAGCCATTTGGTCCGCCAAATGGCTGACCCTCCCCGACGCGGGGAGGGGAGGTCTGGCTCCCCCTTCCTTCGCAGGGAAGGGGGAGCCAGGCTACTGCCTGGCGCTTGGGGGGGGGTAGGTTAGCTCCCTCACGTTAGCACT